>NZ_JBFUHO010000091.1:0-25575 GCF_056402355.1 Variovorax sp. P4_B11 | reverse complement strand
CGTTGAGGTGGCGCGTGACGGCAACGATGTCCTCTTCGCTCCAGTTCAGCGCGCCCGCGGCCTGCCAGCGTGCCACCTGCGCCTGCAGGCTGTTCCAGTCGGTCGCCAACCTGCGGTCACGCCAATGCACCTGCGTCGTGTGGCAGGCGATGCAGTGCGTCGTGTACAGAAGTTCGCCGCGTGTCTGGGCACCGGCCACGGGGCCGAACACGCTTGCCGCGACCAGCAGGCAGGCGGCCGGGAACCGGGCCGGGTGGGGGCGCTGCCGGCGCACGGGATCGGGATGCAGGTCGTTCATTGGGTCCCTCTCGACGATGGACTTCGATCATCCTAGGCCGCATCGGCCTTGCCTTGATCCAGCGCAAGGCGGTCGAGAGACCGGCTCCTAAAGTGATTGGGCAGCCCGCACCTCGGCAGCGAAAATAGAGGATCAATCATGAATCTTCTCGTGGAACCTACAGATGTATGGGCAGCGACCATCCAGGACCGCCCCGGCGGCCTTGCCGAGGTGCTGGATACGCTATGCGAAGCGGGGGCCGACCTGCAATTCGTCATTGCAAGGCGGACGCCGGACAAGCCAGCGACGGGGGTCGTCTACGTCACGCCGCTGCAGAACGACCGTGAAATCCGTGCGGCGGCACAGGCGGGCTTCAACGTGACACAAAGCCTTCACTCGGTTCGGATCATGGGTCCGGACCGCCCGGGCATCGCCGCGGAGTTGACGCAAAAGCTTGCTGCCGGGGAAATCAATCTTCGCGGCTTCTCGGCGTCCGTGATCGGCACACAGTTCGTAGCCTACATCGCGGTCGACTCGCTGGGCGACGCCAACAAGGCGATGGGAATCCTGTCGAAGGTCTGAGATCCCCTGCACAGCGACCGCACGCTTGCTTCTGGGCCCTTGAGTCAGCGTTCGCGGGCCTTCGTGCTGTCAGTGCGGACCCCGCTCGGCACGAAGCTCACTCCATGATGGGCCAAATAGTCACGAATCAGGCGGCGCACCACTTGAGACGGTGTCACGTCCTGTTGTGCACAAAGTGTTTCGAAGGCCTGTTTCTTAGCCGGATCAATCAGGACCGTAAGGCGGGCAGTCTTAAGCTCCATGATGACTCCAAATATGATAATTGTATGTTAATTTAACAAACATACAAGGCAAGCTGGACTGGAGCAACGCTCAGCAGGATTTGCCAAGCGTGTGTGGTTCTTGAGGGCAGAAATGCGCTGCCTCACCAAAACTTCCACCACGATCGCGACACGGCTTCTTTCCGTTGCGCGGGAGATGCGAGCGGCTGCACCTGACTTTCTTGGATACGCTCGCGTCGGCGCTGCTCCGCCTCAAACGCCTGCGCAACACCAAATGCAAGCTGCTCGCCACGTGCCGCACGCGCGCGCCACTCCCGGGCCAACTCGGCGAGTTGGTCGTCGTCAACGTCGTTCGGTCTCGAATGCATCAGCGCAGTCGTCGTCGCCGTTCAGGGTGTCGCGGCCGCTTCCTCCTCCCGCTCCAGACCGCTCGGGACGAAGGTCTCGCCGTGGTGAGTCAGATAGTCGCGAATCAGACGTCGTACGACCTGTGACGGGGTGACGTCCTGGCGGGCACACAACGCCTCAAAGGCTCTTTTCTTCGCCGGATCGACCAGCACCGTCAGGCGCGCTGTCTTGAGTTCCATCGGATCTCCCACATGTCAGTTCAATGATAATAATAGTATCATTCAGAGCAACCTAGATTGCACACCAAGGCGGGCCTTTCCGATCCTGCCTGGTCGGGATCCTGGAGCCCTTCACTTGCATTGCTTCGATGACTCCTGCGTATGGCACGCGGCACGGCGATCCGCGTCGCCTATGCGCGTCGGCGACCATGACCAGGGCGGCATCGAGGTGCCCGGCTTCGCGGCGCCCGCGGCCTCAGGACGCCAATGACGGTTCTCAGCGCAGCCGTGCTCGTCTTGCTGCTGGGTGCCGCAGCCTGCCTCCTGCCCGTGCGCAGCGCCATGCACGCGGGCATTGGCGTGCTTTCGCAAGTGCTCGCAACGGCATTGGTCTGGACCGCCGTGGCCCCTGTTCTGTCCGGTGGAGCGACCGTGGTCGGCGAACTGGCGTGGGCCTATCCGGTGGGCACCCTGCGGGTGCGATTGGACTCGCTTGGAGCCTTCTTCCTGGCCTGGTCGMTCCCGATGACCTTGCTGGGCAGCATCTACGCGGTGGGCTACCTGCGACCGTACTTCGGATCGAAGCGGCATCTGGGGGTGCACTACGCACTGCTGAACCTGACGTCCTTGTCGTTCGTGCTCGTCTACACCGCCGACCACGCTCTCGTCTTCCTGCTGGGCTGGGAATCCGCCGCCCTCGCCGCATGGCTTCTCGTTATCTGGGACTACACGAACCAGAAAGTCCGCTTCGCCGGGTTCAACTACCTGGTGTCCACGCACATCGGCCTGATCTTCCTGGTCGCGGCGTTCATGATCCTGTACACCCACTCGGGTTCGTGGGACCTCAGTGGCTTCGGACACTGGCTGCGCAACAACGCGGGCTCGGAACGCAATGTCGTCTTCATGCTCCTGGTGACGAGTTTCGGCCTCAAATCCGCGTTCTTTCCATTTCATTCCTGGCTGCCACGGGCCCATGCAGCGGCGCCGGCGCATGTCTCGGCGTTGATGTCGGGTGTCATCCACAAGGCCGGGCTCTACGCGCTGGTGCGCTTCGTTTTTCTGATCGGCAAGCCTGACGAATGGATGGGCTGGTTCCTGATCGGATTCTCCGCCCTGTCGGCGGTGGTCGGCGCCCTGTACACGGTGGGCCAGCGCGACCTGAAGCGCCTGCTGGGCTACTCGTCGACGGAAAACGTCGGGATCGCCGGTATCGGCTTCGGCGTCGGCTGCCTGGGGCTGAGCTGGGGCAACGCGTCCCTGGTAGCGATCGGATTCGCCGGTGGGTTGTTGCATGTGCTGAACCATGCGTTCTTCAAGTGCCAACTGTTCTACGCCGCCGGCGCGGTCTACCAGGCGACGCATACCGTCGACATGGAGAAGCTGGGAGGGCTGTCGCGGTTGATGCCCTGGACGTCATTGAGCTTCATCCTTGGCGGCGTCGCGATCGCGGCGCTCCCGCCGCTCAACGGCTTCACCAGCGAGTTCGTCATCTATTCGGGGCTTTTCACGGATGCCCCCATCGGCGTCTGGGCCAAGGTGGCGCTGTCTGCGACGGGCGCACTGCTGGCCTTCGTGGGCGCAGTTTCCGCGTTGAGCATCACGCGCGCATTCGGCGTGGTCTTTCTTGGCGCGCCGCGAGACAGCAGCGTGACGCCGCCCACAGAGGTGAGTCGCTGGATGCTGGTGCCCATGGGCGTGCATGCGGTGGGCGTCATCGTGCTCGGGGTCATGCCGGTGCTGGGCTTCAAGCTGGTGCAAGGCCCCACCGTCATCGCACTGGGGTCACTGCTCAAGCCGACCGTCAACGTCCTGCAGCCGATCGCCGACATGCTGACGTGGATTGGCATGGTCTCGGCTGTGCTCGTCCTGTCGATCGAAGCGCTGATCTGGCTGCGATCGAGGGCGACGTCCCAGGCTGCTGCGAGCCACGTCACTTGGGGCTGCGGCTATGGTGCACCGAGCCCCCGCATGCAGTACACCGGCTCGAGCTTCTCGACTGACTTCAGCGCCCGTTTTCGAGGCGTGATGGTCATGCTGCGGCGACAGAAAGCGCCAACGGGCTACTTTCCAACAGAAGGCTACCTCGTCACCGACTGCGTGGATGCGGTGGAGCGGCGACTGTTCTCCGTCATCGGCCATGGAGATGCTTCAGCCGCCGACTTGTCACGGAGGCTGCGCGAAGACGATCCGCGCGTCGCCTTTGCGGCAGCCCTGATCGGCATCGTCGCGATCGCCGGGGTGTTGGTGCTGGCGAGCGGTCCGCTGCGATGAAGCCACTGATCGGAGTCGCCCAGGTGGTCGTCGCGCTCGGGATGCCGGTGCTGATGGTCGGCCTCGTGAACCGGACCAAGGCGCTGTGGGCCGGGCGCAAGGGGCCGCCTCTGATGCAGCTGGGCTGGGATCTTCTGCGCCTGCTGCGCAAGCGGCCCGTCTTCAGCGTCGTCGCCACGCCGTTGTTCCGCGCCGGCGCCTGGGTGGTCCTCGCGGCGACCCTGCTCGCCGCGATGATCGCGCCGAATCTCGGCAGCAATGCACTGCTCGAGTTCAGGCACGACTTCATCTTCTTTGCCTACTCGTTCGCGCTGGCCCGCATCTTTCTCATGTTGTCTGCCCTGGACGTCGGCAGCGCCTTCGAGGGCATGGGCGCCGCCCGCGAGGCATCGTTCACCGCCTTCGTCGAACCCGCGCTGTTCCTGCTCATCGGGGCTGCCAGCGTGGCCACCGGCCACACCAGCTTCGCCGGCCTGATCGGCCATCTCCACCAAACCGAGTCGTTCCGCTGGATCGTGGTGCCCGCTGTCGTGGTTCTTTTCATCCTGCTGCAGGCCGAAGCTTCACGGGTGCCCGTGGACGACCCGCTGACACACCTCGAGCTGACGATGGTCCACGAGGTGATGATCCTCGATCACAGCGGCCCGGAACTGGCTGCGATGCAATACGCGGCGGCACTGAAGATGACCATCTACGCGGGTTTGATCGCGGCCCTGCTCAACCCCTTCGACCCTCTGCGCGCGCCGCTGGCCTGTGGGTTCACCTCGTTGTTCATCATGGCCGGCGTCGCCGTGGCGGTGGGCTGCGTCGAGTCGCTCGTCGCGCGGCTGCGCATGAACCTGGTGCCGCGCTATCTGATGCTGGCATCGGCCGTGGCGGCCCTGTGCCTGGGCGGCGCCGGCTGGTTGGGGAGGTCCTGATGACGCTGCCGCTGATCATCTTCCTGGTTGCAGCCGTCATCCCGGTGTTCTTCGGAAAAATCCGGTCCGCGCCGGTCTGGCTCTCCATACAGGCGTTGGCCCTGGGCTGGAACGCGATCGCGCATCACGCGGAGGTGCCGGTCCATGCGCTCGTGGCCCTGTTCGAGGTCCTCGTCGTGCGCGGCGTCATCGCGCCGCAACTGCTGCGCCGAGCCATCCGCCTGCGCGCCGAGCCGAATCTCGACCTGATGCCGTCGAACCTCTTCACCTGGGCGATCGCCATCGCCCTCATCGTCCTGGCGTTCGAATTCGGCGCGCCCGCGATGTCCGACCGACAGGCCCTGACGCTGGGCGTCGTCGGCGCGACAGTGGCCGTGGCCTTGTTGGTGCTGTCGACCAACAACTCGCCCCCGGCCCAGTTGGTGGCCGTGCTCTTCATGGAAAACACGCTGGCGTTGTTTGAGTCCCTGCTCCCCGAACCCTGGCCACTGCCGGTGCACGCCGCCCTGAGTTCCATTTACCTGCTCACGGCCGGGGTGGGCGGCTGGCTGGTCGGCGCACGCGAGCCGAGCGAAGCGAATGGCAAGTCGCACGTGGCGAAGGAAATCCCATGAGCCGCACGGCCGCTCCGAAGGCGAATACCGAAGCGCTGCTGCGCGAAGGTACTCCCATCAGCCGCACGGCCGCTCCGAAGGCGAATACCGAAGCGCTGCTGCGCGAAGGTACTCCCATCAGCCGCACGGCCGCTCCGAAGGCGATACCGAAGCGCTGCTGCGCGAAGGTATTCCAATGAGCCCGCCGCCCGTCAGTCGCGAGGCCGGCGCGCTCACGCTCGGCGAGTCCGCGCCCGTTGCGCAGAGCGCACCGATGAACCGGGCGGAGCCCATTGCGGCAGGCTCGCACTCGGGCGCACGTCATCGCTGGATCGGCCCGGCGCTGGTCGCGGTGGCACTGGCCAGCCTGGCGCTGTGGGTCACCGTCTTCGTGCTCACGCCGCTGACCGAATTGCCGCTCTATTTCGCGCAGCGCTATTTCGTGCTCGATGCGACCTCGCTGTTGTTCCTGCTGGTGATCAACAGCGTCTTCCTGGGCATCAGCGTCTATATCGCCTCGCGCGTGGGGACCTCGGCAGCGCTGACCCATCGCATACTGTCCAGGGCGTCACTGACGTTCGCGTTCATGGTCGCCATGAACCTGGGGGTGATGGCCAACAACCTGCTGCTGTTGTGGGCATTCATCGAGCTGACCACCTTGTGCGCGGCACCCCTGGTCGCGCAGGGCAGCGCGAAGGCGCCGCATCGCGTCGCCTGGCGCTATCTGCTGTATTCGAGCATGTCGCTGGCGCTGACCTTCCTGGGCATCATGTGCCTGACGCGCTCAGCCTATCTGCAGGGCGTGGAGATCAATTTCGCGCTCGGCGAAATGGCGGCGGCCGTGCCGACCATTGGCGACACCTGGCAGCATCTCGGGCTGGCGCTGATGCTGTTCGGGCTGGGCAGCAAGCTCGGCCTCGCACCACTGTACAGCTGGATGCCGGAGACCTACGAAGCAGCGCCGACCAGCACGAGCGCTCTGCTGGCGGCCGTGCAGTTCAACATCAGCGTGGTCGCGGTCTTCCGCATCCTGCAGGTGTTTCGGGTCCAGGACACCGGCTTTGTGGCCTATCAGCTGCTGATCATGGGCTGCCTGTCGCTGACGGTGGCAGCGATTCAAGTCATGGCCGCGCGCAGCTACAAGCGGTTGATCGCCTATGCGTGCGTCAGTTCCTCCGGCGTGATCGCGATCGGGCTGTCCGTGGGCAAGGCGGCGGCATATGGCGTACTGCTCTACGTTGTCAGCAACGCCTTCGTCAAGGCGCTGCTGTTCCTCACTGCAGGCCGGCTGCGGGCCGTTTACGGCACCAACGAAGTCAAAGCACTGAGCGGCGTGATGCGGGTGCTTCCGTTCTCTGGATTGCTGTTCGCCGTGGGCACCTTCGCCTTGCTGGGCTTCCCTCCCTTCGGCAGCTTCATGGCGGAGATGCTGATCTTGTCGGGCATCGTGCAGTCGGGCAACCTGATCGCATTCACGATGATGTGCACGATGCTGACGATCATCTTCGTCGCGACGGGCCGCTCGATTTTTCCGATGCTGTGGGGACCGTCGGACCGCCAAGGTGCGTCGATCAAGGAGAGCTGGGTGACTGCCATGCCCAAGCTTGGATTCGTCCTTGTCCTCATCCTGCTCGGTGTCTACACACCGGCCCCGATCAGCCAGCTGCTGCTGCAAGTGGCGCAATCGATTGGCGGGCAATGATGGGACCCGCGAAGCCGGTCGCCATGGTGCTGACCCGAGAGATTGCACCGCTCGGCTTGGTCGCATGGGCGGACTGCTGCGCACAGGCCCTCGACGGCGGCAAACGCATGATCGCGCTGTTCGGCCGCCCCGCCGCGAGCGATGCGGTGGTGGTCACGGCAATTCTGCAGGGCGATGGAGGGCGACTCGACATCGTGCGCGGCCGCGCAACGAACCATGAGTCATTCCCGTCGCTCACTCTGCGGCATCCCGCCGTCCAGATGTTCGAACGGGAGCTGTGGGAACAGACCGGACTCACGCCCGTGGGACATCCCTGGCTCAAGCCGGTGCGCTACGAAGGGCCTCGCCAGCAGCGCATGACCGAGTATCCTTTTTTCAAGGTGCGCGGGCAGGAGGTTCACGAAGTTGGGGTCGGCCCGATCCACGCGAGCGTGATCGAACCGGGACATTTCCGCTTCATGTGCCACGGAGAGAAAGTACATCACCTGGAAATCCAGCTCGGCTACCAGCATCGCGGCGTCGAGGCACTCCTGCTGCGCCGCCCGCCGCTCGCACTCACCTCGTTGGTCGAGTCCATCGCTGGCGACAGCAGCATTGCCTATGCATGGGGCTACTGTGCCGCGGTGGAAGCGTTGGCTGGCGTTCAGGTGAGCATGGCGTCCGACATCGTGCGCGGCATCGCGCTGGAACTGGAGCGCGTCGCCATGCATCTGGCAGGCCTCACGGGGCTTGCCACCGACATTGCGTTCCTGCAGGGCGGTGCCACGTATGGGCGCTTGCGCACGGCGGTCATCAACGCGTCCATGCGCGCCAGCGGCAGCCGCTTCGGCCGGGGCTGGTTGCGTCCGGGCGGTGTGCGGTTCGGCATCGACGATGCGCTGCGACGGGACTTGCTCGCCACCCTCGGAGCCTTCGCGAAGGACATCGCCGAGGTCAACGACCTGATGCTCAGCGCGCGCAGCGTCCGCTCCCGCTTCCAGGGGGTAGGCGTCGTCGGCAAGGGCGCGGCGCAAGACATCGGGCTCGTTGGCTTGGCGGCACGCGCCAGCGGCGTTGCCGCTGACATGCGCGTCAGCCTGCCCGGGCGGCTGTACACCAGCCATCCCGTCAGGCTTCAAACCGAGGAGACGGGTGACTGCTGGGCACGGCTGAAGCTTCGCATGCGCGAGATCGACGAGTCCGTCCGCTGGGCGACACAGGCGCTCGAAGCGCCGGGGCTCGACCTGATGGCCGCGCCGCCCGTGCCGGTAGGACCGCTTTCGCCTGGCACGCTGTGCGTCTCGGTGCGCGAAGGCTTCCGCGGACCCGTGGTCCAAGCGCTGGAAACAGGCGCCGACGGGCGCCTCGTTCACTACAAGGTCCAGGATCCGTCGCTGTTGAACTGGTTCGGCCTCGCGCTGGCCTTGCGCGACAACGAGATCTCGGACTTTCCCATCTGCAACAAGAGCTTTGATCTTTCCTATTGCGGGAACGATCTCTAGGAACATCGGTGCTCCAGTCGATCAGGGTCAGGGCCTCGCAAGGAACCCAATACATCAAGGATCCTCGCCAAGCGAATCCCGTGGGTTTTCGCGGCAAGCCCGTCATCGGCGCCGCCCCCTGCGAGACGGGGTGCGGCACCTGCCTGGCCGCTTGTCCGGCGGAGGCGATCACGCTCGATCCGGTGCGGATCGATCTGGGGCGCTGCGTGATGTGCGGCGACTGCGCTCCTGTGTGCCCGAGCAGCAAGCTCTCGTTCACGAACGATTTCAAGCTTGCCTCTACCAACCGTGACGAGCTGATCATCGACGCCTCGCGGCCGGCACCCGATCCCGTCAGGGTGTCCGAAGCACTGCGCAAGCGCTTCGGTCGCTCGCTGAAGCTGAGATCGGTCTCGGCCGGTGGCTGCAACGGCTGCGAACTCGAGGTCAATGCCCTCACCAATGTCAACTTCGACATCGGGCGCTATGGCATCGACATCGTGGCATCCCCCCGACATGCGGACGGCCTGGTGTTGACCGGGCCGATCACACGCAACATGGCTGAGGCCCTTCAGATGTGCTGGAATGGCATGCCCGATCCCAAGCTCGTGATCGCGGTCGGGGCCTGCGCAATATCGGGCAGTCCCTTCGAGGGTTCGTCAGCCTTGGAGCGGAGTTTCCTCGACCGATTCAAGCCGACTCTTTACGTACCCGGATGCCCGCCCCACCCGCTCACTTTCGTGTGCGGGGTGCTTGACCTGCTTGGCATCAAGAGCTGAGATACCCGCATCCGTTCGACTCTGTCTCGCCAGATGCTCTGGAAGCTCTCGCCCCCTCAGTCTGCCGCGAGGGACTGACGCATCGCTTTGCCACTCGTCAAAATATGATAATCATATTATCATTGCAATTACACTGTAAACGCATTACATTTGCTGTTCCGGCGTCGAGAAATCGCGTCCCCTACTCGTCTTGCGGAGGCTTGAACCCGTGGAGTTCGATCGTCCGACTCTTGTTGCCGTTCTCGCACCGACGGTGGTTGGAGCCGACCGTGAACGCCGAGACGACAGCCAATCCACGTCGCTCGAAGGTTTTGAAGCGTCGCCATGCCCCAGCAGCCATTGAACATGCCCGCGCCGCCTCGCCGGTCGCGGCCCCGCCACAATCTGAAGCTCGTGCAATTCCTGCCGCCCGGGGGGAAGGCCCAAGTTTGCGCGGCGCTTTGGCGCGAGGGTGACTACGTCCACCTCGCATCGCCGCTCATGCGCACGCGCCGCGGTGTGCGGGATCCGAAGTGCTACGCACGGCAGTTTCCCGACGCCCTGGCGTCGATCGACACCTTCGAAGAAACCATGACCTGGCTGGACGCGGCGTGCTATGCCGCTAGCGATCCACGCGAGGTCGATGCTGCCTGTCAGCAACACCCCGAGTGGCGGCTGCGGTGCGTGCGGTACGACGGGAGCGATGCCAACCTGTTGGACCTGGCCGGGCTCATTCGGGCCACCGAGCCCGCCGACCCATTCCCCGAAACGCTCATGCCCGATTGCTTGCTGGAGATCATCAGACAGATTCTGAAGAACGACGTTGATCTGGCTGGAGGCCAAATTGACTCGACTTCGCAGAGGGGAGACGACGTCGCGACGCTGGACCTCGGACTGGATCGAACGGTGGTGGTCACTTTGCTCACGAACATCGCCTCGACGGACGTCGTACGTCAAGGGGTGCTGGCACACCACAGGATGATTGCCCCGAACAATGACGGGACGCATTGCCTGCTCGTGCTGCCCAATCTCCAAATCAATCAGCCGATAGTCCTGACTCCGCGCGTGGTGATCACCGACATGGACACCGACCGCATTCGAGCCTCACTGGTGCAAATGGCCAAGCGCTGACACCCGGGTTGCTCGATCAAGAATCAAGAAATCCAACCCTGCCCGATTCGCAGGCCGAAAGCCCTGGACCCTGCTGCCGCCAGCCAGTGGCTCGCGGGTTTGCGCTGGTCGCTTCCGCACTGAAGGACCAACGAGGCCAAGGCTTCGTGATTTGCATGGCATTCATGTACCATGTGCTGCGGGTACTTATCGCATTGCCATGCTGAGGATCCATGGAATTCAAAACTGCACGGCTGACGCTGCTCATTGATCCCAACAAGAAGGAAGCCTTCGAGCGACTTTGTGCGCTGCAGGATCGGACGGCATCGCAGGTCGTGCGGCAGCTGATCCGTGACTACCTCGCGCGGCACGGTGTCCAAGACATGGCGCGCGACGCGACCGCGAGGGAGCGCACCTCCTCCTCTGACATACCGGCCCCTCGAACGGAGTCTGGCTCGCCAGAGGCTTCTCTTCGGCCACCAAGCAGCGCGCTGCGCACCCCAGGGCCGCCTGCGTCATGAGCAGCCTTCCCCCCATCGCAGAATGGATCCATCTCGACTGGATTCTTGTTGTGGCGATGGGCTGGTTGTTCGTGGGAACCGCCGGGATCTTCGCCCTTCATCGATTCCGCCTGGTCTCCCAGGCGCTCTTCCCCATCGGGGCGCTACTTGGGTTGGCGCTCTTCGGTCTGGCCCTGGATGCGCTGTTTGGCACGCCCGAGCTTGCCGTGCTGCCCATCGGTCTCCCGGCATTGCCGTTCCATCTCCGCCTGGACAGCCTGTCGGCCTATTTCCTGATGGTGGTGGGTGGCGCTTCAGCCGGAATTTCCGCATTTGCGGCTGGGTACTTCCGCAAGGGCGAAGGCACGCCACCCGGCCTCCTGTGCCTCGAATACCACGTTTTCCTGGTCAGCATGGTAGGGGTGATCCTCGCCGACGATGCGTATTCGTTCATGGTGATGTGGGAGACGATGGCACTGTCATCGTTCTTCCTGGTGACCGCGAACCACCGCATGGCTGAGGTGCGCAGCGCCGGCTATCTCTACATCACGATGGCGAGAATCGGCGCGATCGCCGTCCTGCTGTGCTTCGGTGTGCTGCAAGCCGATACCGGCGACTACACCTTTGCCAACATGCGCGCCCAGGCCCTGTCGCCGTTCTGGGCCTCGGCCGGCTTCCTGCTCGCCGTCTTCGGGTTCGGCGCCAAGGCAGGCGTCCTGCCGCTGCATGTCTGGCTGCCCGAGGCCCACCCCGCCGCGCCGTCCCCGGTGTCGGCCATGATGAGCGGGGTCATGCTCAACACGGCCATCTACGGCCTGTTGCGCGTATCTTTCGATTTGCTGCACACCCGCATGTGGTGGTGGGGCGGGCTGCTGCTCGCGGTCGGTCTGGCGACAGCGCTGTTCGGCGTGGTCTTCGCGGCGGTGCAGACCGATATGAAGCGGCTGCTGGCCTATTCGTCGATCGAGAACATGGGCCTGCTGTTCGTCGGCATGGGCCTGGCATTGATTTTCTCGGCCTATGGCATGAAGCCGATGGCCGCACTCGCGTTGACAGCGGCCCTCTATCATGTCGCGAGCCACGCTTTCTTCAAGAGCCTGCTTTTCCTCGGCACCGGCAGCGTGCTGCATGCCACTTCCGAGCGAAACCTCGGCAAGCTGGGAGGCCTGATCCGGACCATGCCCTGGGTTGCCTGGCTCATGCTCCTGGGCGCGCTGACCAGCGCCGGCTTGCCGCCGCTGGGCGGCTTCGTGTCGGAATGGTTGCTGCTGCAGAGCTTCCTCTTCACACCGGGGTTGCCGCAGGCGTTGCTGACCATGCTGATTCCGGTGGTCGCCGCGCTCATCGCCCTGGTGGCCGCGCTGGCCGGCTACACGATGGTCAAGTTCTTCGGCGTCATCTTCCTTGGGCAGCCGCGCGAGGACAAGCTCGCCCACGCCCGCGATGCCGGTCGCTGGGAGCGTGTGGGGATGGTGTGGCTGGCGCTTGGCTGCACCGCGCTCGGGCTGCTGCCAACACAGTTCATTCAGTTGATCGACCCCGTGACTCGGCAGCTTGTCGCGTCGGGCCTCGGCGCCAAGGTCGCAGCCAACGGCTGGCTGTTGGCGCCCAACAGCCTCGAGCAGGCCAGCTATGGCCCCGTGATCTTCCTGCTCGGCATCCTGGGAAGCTTTGCACTCGCCTACCTGCTTGTTCGCAGGCTCTACCACGGCCGCGTGCGTCGCGGCCCGCCCTGGGCGTGTGGCTTCCCGTGGGGCACCGCGCGCATGCAGGACACAGCCGAAGGCTTCGGCCAGCCCATCCGTCAGATCTTCGAACCCTTCTTCCTGATGCGGCGCGATCTACCCACGCCCTTCGACGCCGAGCCCCACTACCGCGTGACGGTCGAGGATCACTTCTGGCGCTGGCTCTATGTGCCCATCGTCGACCTGGCGGCGTACCTCGCGCGACTGGTCGGCCTGATGCAGCAAGGGCGAATCTCGGTGTACCTGCTGTACAGCTTCCTGACGCTGGTGGCCACGTTGCTGGTGGTGATGCGATGAGGTCGCCATGAACTTCACCGGCTTCGTGTCGCAGTTGCTGGAGATCGTCATCGCGATCGGCCTGGCGCCGCTGCTGACCGGCTGGGTCAACATGTGGCGCGCCTGGCTCCAGAACAAGTCCGCGCCCAGCCTCTGGCAGCCCTACCGGATGCTGCACAAGCTGTTCAACAAGGAGTCGATGGTCGCCCACCACGCATCGCGGCTGTTCCGCGTCGCGCCCTATGTGATTTTCGGCTGCATGGTGCTGGCCTGCGCCATCATCCCCATGCTGTCGACCGATCTGCCGTTGGCACCGGCGGCGGATGCGATCGCCCTGGTCGGTCTGTTCGCGCTGGCGCGGGTGTTCATCTCGCTGGCCGCCATGGACGTCGGCACCGCGTTCGGCACCATGGGTGCGCGGCGCGAGATGCTGGTCGGCTTCCTTGCCGAACCGGCGCTGCTGATGGTGCTGTTCTCGGCCTCGCTGATCTCCAAGTCCACCTCCCTCACCACGATCGTCGAGACGCTCGCGCACCGCGAACTGGCCATCTATCCCGGCCTGGCCTTTGCCGGGGTGTCATTCACGATGGTGTCGCTGGCCGAGAACGCGCGCGTCCCGGTCGACAACCCGGCCACGCACCTCGAACTGACCATGATCCACGAGGCGCTCATCCTCGAGTACTCGGGCCGTCACCTGGCACTGATCGAATGGGCGGCCAGCCTGAAGCTGTTCGCTTATTCGTGCATCGGCCTGGCCCTGTTCTTCCCCTGGGGCGTGGCCGAAGCCCAAGCCCCGCTGGAGATGCTGCTGGCGTTGCCCGTGTTGATGATCAAGCTGGCCGTGGGCGGCTTTCTGCTGGCCACGCTGGAGACTGCCAGCGCCAAGATGCGCATCTTCCGCGTGCCCGAGTTCCTGGCCACCGCCTTCCTGCTGGCGGTGATCGGCATGCTGGTGCAACTGCTGCTGAGCCAGTGACATGAGCAGCGCCATCCTGACCCAATTCGTCAACCTGCTCGGCGCGGTGTTGCTGATGCTCGCCTTCGCGATGATCTCGCAGCGGCGCATCTTCACGCTGATTCACCTGTTCACGATGCAGGGTGCAGCGCTGGCGCTCGCGACCGCCTTGGTCGGCTATGCCACCAGCCAGCACCACCTGTACGTGTCGGCCGGGCTGACCCTGGTCCTCAAGGTGCTGCTGATCCCGTACCTGCTGCACCGGGTCATCGACCGTCTCGGTATCCGCTGGGACGTCGAGACGCTGATCAACATCCCGACGACGATGCTGATCGGCATCGCCGTCGTGATCTTCGCGTTCAATCTGGCGATTCCCATCTCCCAGCTGTCCTCGGCGCTGGCCAGCGGCACGCTGGGCATCGCGTTGGCCTGTGTGCTGCTGTCGTTCCTGATGATGATCACGCGAGCCAAGGCGGTTCCGCAAGTCATCGGCTTCCTCTCCATGGAAAACGGCCTGTTCTTTGCCGCCACATCGGCCACCTATGGCATGCCGATGGTGGTCGAGTTCGGCATCGCGCTGGACGTGCTGATCGGCGTACTGATCCTGGGCGTATTCATGTTCCAGATTCGCGAACAGTTCGACAGCCTGGACATTCGCCATCTCGAGAAGCTGAAGGAAGACTGAGATGCTTGCATTGGCCTTCCTCCTCGCAACGCCGCTGGCCGGCGGGATGGTGCTGGCGCTGGTGGGCCATCGCGACAACGCGCGCGACGTCAACGTCGCCTTCAGCCTGGGCACCTTCGTCGCCGCCTGCGTGCTCACGGCGCAGATCGTCGAGAGCGGCCCCATGCTGGTGTGGGACCGCGAGTTCTACATCGACCCGCTGAACGTCTTTCTCGTCACGCTGACCGCGTTCGTTGGCTTGACCACTTCCATCTTCTCGCGCCCCTACATGCGCGTGGAGCGCGATCACGGCAAGATGACGCCGCCGCGGCTGCGCCTGTATCACAGCATGTACCAGCTGTTCAGCTTCACGATGCTGCTGGCACTGACCACCAACAACATGGGCATCATCTGGGTCGCGATGGAGGCTGCCACGTTGACCACCGTGCTGCTGGTCAGCGTCTATCGCACCGCGGCCAGTCTCGAAGCCGCCTGGAAATACTTCATCCTGTGCGGCGTGGGCATCGCCCAGGCGCTGTTCGGAACGGTGCTGCTTTACATGGCGGCCGAGAAGGTCATCGGCCCCGAGGGCGGTGCCTTGCTCTGGACCAACCTCGATGCGGTGAAGGACCGGCTCGACCCGAACATCATCACGCTGGCGTTCGCGTTCCTGTTCATCGGCTACGGCACCAAGGTCGGCCTGGTGCCCGTCCACAACTGGCTGCCGGACGCGCATGCCGAGGGTCCGACGCCGGTATCGGCCGTGTTGTCGGGCCTGCTGCTGAACGTCGCGCTCTATGCCATCCTGCGCTGCAAGGTGCTGACCGACGGCGCGCTGCACAATGCTCTGGCCGGCCGGTTGATGATGGGCTTCGGCCTGCTGTCGGTGGTGGCGGCAGTGTTCTTCCTGATCCGGCAGAAGGACGTGAAGCGCATGTTCGCCTACTCGTCGATCGAGCACATGGGAATGATGACCTTCGCCTTCGGAATGGGCGGCCCGATCGCCAACTATGCCGGGCTGCTGCACATGACCGTGCATTCGCTGATCAAGTCCGCGATCTTCTTTGCCGTCGGCCATGCCACGCAGAAGGCGGGCACCCAGATCATGGAGAACATCCGCGGGCTCATCAAGGTCAGTCCGACGGTCGCCTGGGGTCTGATGCTTGGATCGCTCGCGATTCTGGGAATGCCCCCGTTCGGAGTCTTCGCCAGCGAGTTCCTGATCGTCACGACCGCGATGCGCGAACAGCCCTGGGCGACCCCCTTCCTTCTGATCGCCTTGGGCTTGGCGTTTGCATCCGTCTTCAGCCGGGTCCAGCCGATGGTGTTCGGCGAGACCAACGTCAAGCCCCTGGCGCATCCGCCGGCCCTGGTTCCGGTGTTCATGCATCTGGCGCTGGGTCTGATGCTCGGCCTGTACATCCCACCCTATCTCAATGCCTGGTACGTCCAGGCGGCGGCGATGCTGGGGAACTGATCCAATGGCGCTGCCGGAACTCGGACTTGATCTTCGGCGCCTGCCGGCGCCGATGCCCGCTTGGCATGGGCGGGTGGGTTGGGACGCCTGGAGCACCGCAGCACGCAGCATCGCGAACACAAGTGGGCGCCTGATTTCGGTCTGGGGCGTCGATCGCAGCGCCTCCGGCCACGGCATGGCGGCGTGTGCGGCCTATGCGGTTCCCGAGGGGCTGGTCTGGCTCGAACTGAAGCTGGACGACGCAGCGCGAGGGTTTCCTGATCTGGCCGTGACATTCCCGTGCGCTGGTCGCATGCAGCGCGCGATGACCGATCTTTCGGGCCTCCGAGCCGAGGCCAGCCGCGACGAGCGTCCCTGGCTCGACCACGGGGTGTGGCCGCCCGGACCACCGCCCCTGCAGCAGACCGCAGAGCCCGAGAGGGCCGCAGGGCGCGCGCTTCCTGCCGACTACCCCTTCGTGCGGGTCGAAGGTGACGGGGTGCACGAGATCGCCGTCGGACCCGTGCATGCCGGCATCATCGAGCCCGGCCACTTTCGCTTCTCTGTCGTGGGCGAGAAGGTGCTCAGGCTCGAACAGCACCTCGGGTACACGCACAAGGGCATCGAGCGCCGCTTCACGGAACTGGCGCCGCTGGAGGGCCATCGCCTCGCGGGACGTGTCTCAGGCGACACGACGGTGGCCTACGCCTGGGCTTACAGCATGGCGCTCGAGTCGGCCTGGGGCGCCGAGATCCCGGTTCGCGCCACCTGGCTGCGTGCGCTGATGCTGGAGCGCGAGCGCGTGGCCAATCATCTGGGCGACCTGGGCGCTCTGGCCAACGACGCGGCGCTGGCCTTCGGCCTGGCGCAGTTCTCGCGCCTGCGCGAAGACTGGCTGCGCTTGTCCAAGGAGATCTTTGGCCACCGCCTGATGATGGACGCCGTCATGCCCGGCGGCGTGGCGATCGATCCGACGCCGATGATGAGGGATCGCCTTTGCAGGCAGTGCGATGCGATCGAGCGAGAGGTGCGCGCGCTGCGGCGTGTCTACGACGAACATGCGGGTCTGCAGGACCGCTTTACCGGCACCGGACGGGTAACGCCCGAGTTGGCCGCACAACTGGACCTCACGGGCCTGGCGGGGCGCGCCAGCGGTCAGACGGCCGATCTGCGTTGCGACTTCCCGTGGCCGCCCTACGACCGGCTGAAGGTTGCAGTAGCGACGCATCGCGACGGCGATGTCGCGGCGCGCGTGGCGGTGCGGTTCGACGAGGCATTCGAGTCATTGCGGCTCATCCGCGCCATCTGCTCGGGCTTGCCGGACGGCGCCGTTCACGCCGAGCTGCGGCCTCAGGCTTCGGCATCGCCGGGTGCGGGCTGGGTCGAAGGCTGGCGGGGCGAGGTGTTCGTCGCGCTGGAGATCGGGGACGACGGCCGCATCGCGCGATGTCACTGCCATGATCCGTCCTGGCAGAACTGGCCGGTGCTCGAGCACGCGATCATCGGCAACATCGTTCCGGACTTTCCGCTGATCAACAAGTCCTTCAACCTGAGTTACTCGGGGCACGACCTCTGATGTGGCACATCCTCAAGCAGATCGTCCGCACGGGCATCGTCACGGAGCCGGCACCGCGGGTTGACGAGACCGAACATGCCGCGGTCGATCGCATCCAGCGCGACCTCCTCGCCATCCTTGGCCAGGCGCTGGCGATCCGCCAGGTCGATGCCGGCTCATGCAACGGCTGTGAACTGGAGATCCACGCCCTCAACAATCCCTACTACAACATCGAGGGACTCGGCATCAGGTTCGTTGCCAGTCCGCGCCATGCCGACATGCTGCTGGTGACCGGACCGGTGTCGCGCAACATGGAAGAGGCGCTGCGGCGCACCTACGACGCCACGCCGGAACCGAAGCTGGTGGTGGCCGTCGGCGATTGCGGCTGCACCGGCGGCATCTTCGGTGAGAGCTATGCCAGCTGCGGCAAGGTGGCGAACGTGATACCTGTCGACGTGGCGATACCCGGCTGTCCCCCAACGCCGATCGACATCCTCCGCGGAATCCTCAGTGCCGTCCGACGTCAGGCACAGGACGGCAAGCGTCAGCCATGAAGATGGCCGACGGATCACTGTTCGAGGCGAAAGGCGCCGAGATCAGCGCTACGCCGGTGTCGCGCACAGCGTCCAGCCCAACCTGCTCCATCCGCACCAGCACTTCCTCGATGGCCGCGCGGTACGCTTCGATGAGCTGCCGTTCGGTCCTGCGTTCGGTGGTTCGTCCGAAGACGTCCAGCGGCGTGCCACGCAGCCGGCGCAGCGCCGCCAGCACCCGCAAGCAGGCCGGTCTTGATCTCCGGATTCGGTGGATCGGCGCCAAGCCAGATCGCCAGGAAGACTTTGGCAAAGTCATCGCCTTGAATGGTTCCCTTCGCCGCACCGTTCACATCCTGCAAGCGCATCAAGAATTTGCGCGCTCGGGCATGGTTCAAGGGGCGCGGGGCGCGGCTTCCTTGGCAGCGGCTGGATCGGCGACGACCGTCGCGCCAACGTCCTTCAGCAGCCGCTGAAACTCGGGCGCCGCGAGGATGATCGTCCCCGCCGCGGCCCGCAGCCGATTCACGGCCTCGTCTGGCAGGACGAAAGACGTCGGCTGTTGGTTCAGGTAATCGAATTCCGCCTTGTCCTTCAGCGCGGGAAACGACACATCGATGGCATAGATCTCCGCCTTCGGGACCCGCATCTCGGTGCAGATCGGGGAGTCCTTGTCGGTCGAGCACCCGGCGAGCTTCCGGACCCGCCGCGCGGTTTCCCAGCGCGCCGAAATATCTTTCAAGAGCTCGACCGCCTCGTAGGAATAATGATCGATCGGAACACCGCTGGCCTTCAGCAGGACCTGCACACTGCCGGGCGGCCGCGCCGATTCATCCCAGTTGGTGGGGGGCGACGACAGCGAATTGACAACCAGGACGATGATCCTGCGCACATGGTCGAGCGGAGTGGGCAGGCCCTTGTCATGCAAGGCTTCTAGGAATTCCAGCGCGTCGAGCACGCCGCGCATCCCCAGGTTGTCGGACACGCCGCCGTCCACGAGATGGATATACGGCCGATGGACGCTGTCGGTGTACGGTTCGGTTTCCTTCAACTCGCGTATCGCGCGCGTTGCGGGCCGCGGCGGATTCGCGGACTGGATAAACGCCTTGGCCCAGGCCGGATTCTCGTAGTTGCAGGTTCCGCCGTAGTTGTTGATAGTGACCGGGGAGAGCACCACGGGGACAGCCGACGATGCCGCGGCGGCGCGGGACAGTGGCACGGCATCGAGATCCGAGCACAGCACGTTCCATACGGACTGGGTGAAGGGCATCCGCGTGCCGGTCGAGATGTCGGTGGCCGACACGATGATGAACGGGCCGTCGCCGCGGTCGAGATCGCCGAAAGTCGCGCCGTTGAACAGGATCTCGTCGTAGTACGCGGCCGCCAATTCCGAACGGCCCCAGCCCGTCGACCACAGGTTCCCCCAGTTGATCGGATTGAGCGCACGCGAGACGAGTTCGCCCTGCACGTTGCGCTTGAGGAAGCGTTGTTCGTAGTCGGTGAATAGCCTGTCGCCGTAGAGCCCATAGGCCAATGCCGTGAAGCTGCCGCCCGAAACACCGGTAATGACATCGACGGCGTCGATCAGGCGAGCCTTGCGGCCGTCCGGTGCGCTGACTTCGGTGCGCCGGAGGAATTCCAGTACGCCATACGAGAACGCGGCTGCACGCGTGCCGCCGCCCGAGAAGGCAAGAACGACCAGGTTTTCCTGGCTCTTGAAGTGCTTCTGGCGCGTCTGAAACGTATACCCTGCATTCGCATCGACCTGCGTCACCGGTGGGTTGATCGGACGGGTGGCGCAGCCGCCCAGCAGCAGGGCGAATATCGCCGGCACCGCGATGATCAATTTGCGTGCGCTCGTATTCATGAACTCAGTGGATCGCGGGTGCCCATTGAGGGTCTCGTGGCAATCACAGGCCGACTGTCCGCCAAACCGGCACGCGGCGATATACGACCTTGGTGTTACGTGGGCTCGGAAACCGCTCCGTGCAAGCCGGCTACCAGAAGGTCGAACAATTCGTGCTCGCGCGGCGTCAACGATGCGCGCCTCGCCCGGAACTGGAACTCTGCATCCTGGCGGCGGCCGGAAGCGGCGCAATGATGGCGTCGCCAGTGCGCGAGCTGCGGTGTAGTCACCTTCACCACGCTGCCGCTACCACGGCACGAAGGCGAGTCAGAGCCCCGCCCCCCAGCGATACTGCCAGCCCACGCCGACGATCTTGAACTCGGTCCCGGTTCGCGCGGAAACGCCAGAACTGAAGTAGAGCTTGAGCGAGTTCTGCCTGTCGAGCGAGTACGCAAGCGTTGCGCCCCAGCGCGAATTGCTCTGCAGGTCGTCGTCCACTTTGCCGTTCAAGCTCGTGCGGCTGCCTGTGTAGTAGCTGCCGTCCAGCGCCCGCCCACAGCCTGGGGTTGAAGTTGTAGATCGCGTGTCCCTGGATCGATGACATGGCTGTAGGCGAGTGAGGCAGCATCGACCTTGGCTTGGACGTTCTGGACCGGCAATGATGGGTCGACCAGGACATTGCCCCATTGGCGCGTGTAGCCCGTGATCAGAAAATTGAGGCCGATGGGCGCATTGGTGTAGGACAAAGGCTTCATCGACTGAGCGCGAGCGCAAGGCAGGGCGCCGGGGCCCAGCGCCGCGACCGCAAGCAACACGGTCCATGCTCGGCGAACCTGAGTCCGTCGCGTTGCCGTGACCCGCACGACACGAGCGCAGGCACCGCCGCGCAACCCGGCCTTGATTTCCGGATTCGGCGGATCGCTGCCGAGCCAGATGGGCAGGAAGACCTCAAGACGCAGCACACCATTCGTCGCCGAGCGCCTCGGCCGGAATCGTATCAATCACGAAAGATGCAACAGCCCAACGATCCACTTGCCGGACATCCATCGCCGGCGTGTGCGGGTAACGTTCGGCGTCGATGGCCACCGCCTGCTTGCCCTCCCGGCCCAGCGCCACGATCAACCCGCTCGAACGGCCCCTGAGCAATCGGGAAGTGGCGACCATGTCTAGGGCTTCTCGAGCATCACCGCGAATCTCCGCTGTATTGCTCATCGCAAGCCGACCCCGCGGCCACCGGCGCCCGCACCGTGGAAGCCGGCGCCCACGCCGCCGCCCCGGCCGATCCAGTCGATGAACAGTGCGGTGGCGCCACCGGTGGTGGGCACCTTGCCCTCAATAAGCTTGTAGCGGTACACCAGGTCCTTGCCTTCGATCACCGGCTGACTGATCTCGACCACGGTCAGCGTGTTGTCGCGCTGCCCCGGCTCGTACACCGACAGCGTGGCGTTGGGCGGATCCTTGCTGAAGTTGTTCGGGCCCGCGGCGGCGGTCCATTCCTCCAGATACGCGGGCATCGTCACATGCCCGGCGATGCGCACCGGCCGGTCTGAAAAGTAGATCGTCTGCGGCGACACGTTGACCAGCCGCAGCGTCTTGTCGTCGGCCTTCAGGCTCTCCGCGCTTTGCACGAACATCAGCTGGGCCTTGTCGTCCGCGGCGCCCGCGGCACTTGGCATGGCGGCCAGCGGGATCGCCGCAGCGGTCAGCGCGGCGGTAGTCAGGAACTTGCGTCTTGGAGTCATAGGTCATCCTCGCGGTTGTGAATAGGAAGGTTCGAGCTGCTGCGATCCATGAGCTTGGCGGCAGCGCCATCGTCTGACGGTTAGCTAGCCGGCTTGTGGAAGCGCTCGACCTGCCCACGGACGAGCTCACGAACGCTCAGCTTGTCATGAATTAACCTCGATGGGAAATATTCGTGAGAACATGGTGCTACGGCTTGAAGTTGCTGTAGGGCCCGCCCGTGCGGTCGTAGGTGTTGCCGAAGTTGTCCTGCGTGATGTGCGCGGTGCCGTTCTTCTCAGGCGTGAGGATCAAGTCCTGCTCGAGCACCACTGAGCGGAACTTCCAGCCCGGCGGAAGCTTCAGGCGGCTGCCGAGGGTGGCGATCTCATCTAACTTCTGATCCGGAAAGGTGATGAGGCTGAACGACTTCATGACCCACGGGTTGCCCTCCGGGTCATCCAGGACCGATATGCGCGTGCCCTTGTTGAAGCCGAAACGCGTGTGGCGCGTAACGGTGATGTTCTTGTAGTCGGCCGCACCCGGTTCCGTGCTGAGGCCCTTCAGGTCCAGCCAGTTCACCCAGCGCGCTTTCATGCCGCCGAAGTCCAGTTCCTTGCCCATCTCGACCTCGATCCAGTCCAGAGTCCAAATGCGGGGACCGTTCTTGAACACGGCAAGCATGTGAAACTTCTGCGCCATCTCCTTGACGTCGATCTTGTCCAGCAGCGCCGGGGGACACGAGTCGCCGGTGGTGTCGCTGTCATTCAGACCCCAGGTGTTGTAGACATTTGCTTCCAGATTCTTGGTGATCGCGTTCCCGCCGATGAGGAACATCTCGGTGTAGCGGTGCCCGTACGTTTCCTTGAACGTGTTCAGTTTCGCGTCGGCGCCGTCAGGCGGCAAGGTCACGACCAACTTGGGGTAAAAGACGGCCGCGGCGACGACGATGAGGGCGGCGACGATGCCGACCACCCACTTGATGTTCTTGCTCATTTCCATGGTTCTTCCTTTACGTGGTCGTAGTGATCGACCGAATGGCCAGCCTACGGAACGAAGTTAAATGCCATGCCGCCATCGGAACCCTGGTAGGCGTTAAGCATGTCGTCCTGGAAGACGTGAGCCATGCCGTTGGTCCGCTTCTGGTTGACGATCAGGTCGCGATCGAGGACGACAGTGCGGAACTTCCAGCCCGGCGGCATCGTGAGCACGCTGCCCAGATTCCTGGCGTTGGCCAGGGTCACCTTCTGCTGCTTGTAGTTGGTGAACGACTGCATCACAAAGACCTCGCCGTCGGGCGCGTCGAGGAGATAGATCTCGCGCCCCTTCTTGAACGTGTACTGGTTGTCTCGAAAGATGTAGCCAGGGACGTAGTGGCCCATGGTGACGCCCTTTTCCAGTTGCTCGACCGGCACCACGCCCATCCAGGTCATCTTGATGCCGCCGAAGGTTCGCTCGACGCCATCCTCGTAGACATCGAGCTGATCGAACATCCATCGCCGCGACGGATTGAGGAACGCGTCCTTGGCGCCGGTCTGCTCGAGAATCTTCGCCTTGTTGAGCGCTGCGAACTTCTCGGGGGTTCATATATCGGACCCGGTTGAGTTGTAGAAATCGGCGATCGCATTGGCCTTGCTGGTACCGTTAATCAAGGCCACTTCGCAGAAAACGAAACTGTCGCCCTGATCCGCCACGTGCAACTGCTTGCCGGCCACCAGATGCTCCTTGCGCGAAGCGGCCATGTTCTGGTCGGAGGTGGCGCAGCTGGCCAAAAGCACCGCGCTCGAAACGGCGGCTAGCGTCGCAAGTTTCCGCATTTTCCGTGCAGGGAATTTCATTGGATCTTCCTTTCTTGTTGACCGAACGGCAAGCAGCTCGCGAGATTTGGCGACTCCTGCGATGGTGGGTTCCGCAAGGTGCGAGGAAGGTGCTACTGCACCCGCTTCACCGGAGGCGGCGTCCACGTGCCGTCCAGCATCGAAGGCGGCGTCTTCTTCGGCGCATAGATGCGCATCACGAGTTGGAACTTGCCTTTCGGTGCCGGCAGCCAGTTCGCCTCCTTGTCCTTGCCCGGCGACTCAGCCTGCAGGTACATGTCGACCGAACCGTCGGCGTTGGCGACCAGCTTGTCGCGCTCGGCCAGGTCGTAACGTTGGATCGCGTTCGGCGCGAAGAAGAAGTCGCCGTCGTACATCGTGAGCGACCAGAAGGCGTCGGCGGGTGGCAGCTTGCCCTTTTCGAAGCGCACGACGTAGTTGTACTTCGCGCCGTTGTACTCATCGCCTTTGGCATCCTTCTGCGAGAGCGGATAGACGGCGTCCTGCGGGCGGTTCCAGCCCGGGCCGAGCAGGTTGGCCATGCCGCGCAACCGGTAGTCGGTACCGAAGTTGCCGACGCCCTTGGTGAAGTAGAGCCAGCCGTTGGTCGTCTTCTGCCTCTTCAGCATCAGCCCCATGTCCACGAGCGCGAGCTTGGGGACGATCCTGATCGCCTCGCGATCGAGCTTGCCGAGCTTACCGGGGTCGAAGTCCTGGCCGGGAACGAGGCCGATGCGGGCCATCTTCGCGACCATCGGTGCGTCCTGCGCGGTCGGTGGATTGGTCTTCATCAATTCGGCGAGGCGGTGGAAATAGGCCTCGGCGTCGAGCGCGTTGACCTGCTTGCGCACCGCGGCCTTCATGTCGAAGGCGGGGTCGACCATGCCTTGCGGCGGCGTGTACGGCTTGCCCCAGGCGGACAGCGGAAAGACAGCGAACTTGTCCTGCAGCGCATGCACGGCCGCATAGTCCTCAGGCGTGCCGCTGGTGTAGATGCGCCCGAGGATCCATACCATGCCGGTCGGCGACTTCACCTGCGTCACGCCATCCGGCAGCGTGCCGCTCCAGCCCGGCCCGGTGATGGCATAGACCTGGGCCTTGCTGCCGGTGGTGGTGCTGGCTGCGACCTCGATGACTTCGGACCAGCCGCTCAGCATCGGCATCATGTAGTAGCGGTCGCCCATCTCCGGGATGCTGAAAACCCACGGATCCTTCGACACATCGAGCCATGTTTCCGTGTACAGCGTGTCGGCGTTGGGCGCGGCGCAGCAGTGGTTGTCCACTGCGGGATAGGAACGCATCCGGATCATCTGCCCCATCGGCGCATGCTCGGCATCGGCCTCGGCGACGTTGGTCTGCTGTTTGCGCGCCATGTCGAAGGTGACCAGCGGGTAGCCGTAGATGTAGGCCTCGGTGGCGATGCCGACCGCCTTCACCGGACGCGGCGACGAAGTCTCCGCGTGGGTCGCAATCGGCAAGGCAGCAATGAGGCCCAGACACAGGGCCGCGGCTGTGCACCGGATCGGTTTCATGGCTTGGATCCAATCGCCATGGCGTCCTCAGTTCGTCAAGCCGCTGAGGATCTTCTGCTTCGCCGCCTCGTAGTCGCTCTGGCTGATGAGCTTCTGGGCGTAGAGCGATTGCAACTCGGCGAGCTTTTGCTGCGGCGTCTTGGTGCTCGCTGCGGCGGCTGCCTGATTTGCCGCCGCGGCCGCCCGAGCCGCAGCGGCTTCCGAAGCGGCGGCGGCCGACTGCGCGGACGCCGCAGCCGCAGCCTCCGTGGAAGCATTGGCGCTCGCGGCCGCCCCAGTCTCGGCGGCACCGTATACCACCGCGGTGCGCACGGCGGCGCGGCGCCAGACACCAAGAATGGCCCAGGCGGGGTCGACGCTCGCCATCAACGTCAGCAGGGCCAGCCCGCTCAGCACGGTGTTGCGAAGGACACGCTTCTGCACTTGGTAATGAGTCATGTTGGTACTCCAGTTCCGGTCCGAATCACTGCTTGGCTCTCGTGTAACGGAGTTCCATTCTCGTGTAACGGAGTTCCAT
>NZ_JBFUHO010000090.1:0-26083 GCF_056402355.1 Variovorax sp. P4_B11 | reverse complement strand
GGGCCAGATCGCGAGCGGCAACCAGGACCTGTCCTCGCGCACCGAAGAGCAGGCCAGCTCGCTGGAAGAGACGGCGGCCTCGATGGAAGAGCTCACTTCGACGGTCAAGCAGAACGCCGACAACGCCCGGCAGGCCAACCAGTTGGCCGTCTCGGCCTCCGAGGTGGCGGTCAGGGGCGGCAGCGTGGTCAGCCAGGTGGTCGGCACCATGGGCTCGATCAACGCCTCGTCGCGCAAGATCGTGGACATCATCGGCGTGATCGACGGCATCGCCTTCCAGACCAACATCCTGGCGCTGAACGCGGCGGTGGAAGCCGCGCGCGCCGGCGAGCAGGGCCGCGGCTTCGCGGTGGTGGCGGCGGAGGTGCGCAGCCTGGCGCAGCGCTCGGCGGCGGCGGCCAAGGAGATCAAGACGCTGATCGGCGACTCGGTGGAGAAGGTCGAGGAAGGCAGCAAGCAGGTGGCGGAGGCCGGCAAGACGATGGAAGAGATCGTCGACAGCGTGAAGCGGGTGACCGACATCATGGGCGAGATCACGGCGGCCAGCCAGGAGCAGACCTCGGGGATCGAGCAGATCAACCAGGCGATCACGCAGATGGACCAGGTGACGCAGCAGAACGCGGCGCTGGTGGAAGAAGCGTCCGCCGCGGCCGGCGCGCTTCAGGACCAGGCGAGCCAGTTGTCGCGTGCCGTCAGCGTGTTCAAGCTGGAGCGTTCGCCGGTATCGCGCACGGCCGCGGCGGCCCCGGTGGTGGTGCTGGCCAAGGCCGGGTCTGCAAAGGCGGCAGCGCCCGTGCGCAAGCCGGCAGCGGCCTCCACGGCGGTCGCGGCGGGCGACTGGGAGGAGTTCTAGCCAGGGAGGCGTTCTAGCCTTCGGCGGGCCCGTGCGCCGAACGCCGTTCCGGCTCTTCGGCCCGCATCGGCGAACGCCCGGGCGCCGGCCGCGGAACGCCCTTGAGCGAGCCGTAGGTGTGGGCGTAGACCCAGGTGAACTCGACACCCAGCAGGAAGATCTGCGCCGAGTAGTAGACCCACACCAGCACCACCACCAGCGAGCCGGCCGCGCCATAGCCCGAGGCGACACCGGTGGTGCCGATGTACAGGCCGATCAGGTACTTGCCGACCGTGAACAGCACCGCGGTCACCGCGGCCCCGATCCAGACGTCGCGCCACTGCACGCTGGCGCGCGGCACGACCTTGTAGATCATCGCGAAGCCGACGGTCACGATCCCGAAGCCGAAGACGGAGTTGACGTTCTGCGCCAGCCTGGCCCAGCCGCCGAACATCGGCGCCCACCACTCGCCCAGGGCCGCCAGCGCCGCGTTGACCACCAGCGACACGATCAGCAGAAAGCCGATGCCCATGATCATGCTGAACGACAGCAGCCGGGTGCGCAGCAGCGACAGCAAGCCGCCGCCTTCTTCGCGCGCCGGCGCCCGCCAGATGCGGTCGAGCGCGTCCTGCAGTTCGCCGAACACCGTGGTCGCACCGACCAGCAGGAGGCCGACGCCGACCACGGTGGCGACGACGCCCTGGGTCGGCCTGTTGAGGGCTTCCAGCATCGACTGCACCGTTCGCGCGCCGTCGGCGCCCATCAGCCCCGCCAGCTGCTCGAGGATCTCGCCGCGGGCCGCCTCCTCGCCGAACACCAGGCCGACCACCGAGATCACGATCAGGATCAACGGCGCCACCGAGAACACCGTGTAGTAGGCCAGCGCCGCGCCCATGCTGGGCGCGTAGTCGGCCCGCCACGAGGCCACGGAATCCTTGCAGAGCTGGAAGAGCGAGCGTGCATTCATGGCCGGAGTTTGGCAGCAAGCGCGGCAGTCCCGCGTCGGACGGCGCGCAAGCCGGCGCCCGCGCGGCCACCCAAGGATAATCGCCGCTCATGCAATCGGCATCATCATCCGTCGTGGCGGCAGCGCCCGATCGCCCACGCCCCAAGTCCCCGCGCGACCTGTTCTTTTCCTGCACCTGGCTCGCCCTCCAGGGCTTCGGCGGCGTGCTCGCCATCGTCCAGCGCGAGATGGTCGAGAAGAAGCGCTGGCTCACCCCCGACGAATTCCTCGAGGACTGGGCCGTGGCCCAGGTGCTGCCGGGCCCGAACGTGATCAACCTGGCGCTGATGATCGGCGACCGCCACTTCGGACTGCGTGGCGCGATCGCGGCCGTGGCCGGCATGCTGACGGTGCCGCTGGGCGTGATCCTCGTGCTGGCGGTGCTCTATGCCCACTACGCCGGCAACCCGCAGGTCGCCGGCGCGCTGCGCGGCATGGGCGCGGTGGCCGGCGGGCTGATCGCCGCCACCGGCATCAAGCTGGTGCCCCAGCTGCGCACGCACCCGCTCGGCTTCGCCACCTGCCTCGGATTGGTCGCGCTGGTGTTCGCCGCGATCGCCCTCTTCCACATCCCGCTCGGCTGGGTGCTGCTGGTGGTCGGCGGCGCGGCCTGCGCCTGGACCTGGCGGAAGATCCCGCGATGACCACCGTCATGCACTGGCAGGACTGGCTGTCGCTCTTCGCCCAGTACCTGATGCTCTCGCTGCTGTCGATCAGCGGCGCCATCACCACCGTGCCGGACATGCAGCGCTACCTGGTCAGCGACCATGGCTGGCTGACCGAGGCCCAGTTCAGCTCCTCGGTCGCCATCGCCCAGGCCGCACCCGGTCCGAACGTGCTGTTCGTGGCGCTGATGGGCTGGAACGTCGGGCTCAACGCCGGCGGCGGCATCGTGGCCGGCCCGCAGGCCTGGCTGCTGGGGCTGCTGGGTCTCGCGATCACGATGATCGGCATCATGCTGCCCAGCACCACCCTGACCTACTTCGCGACCCGCTGGGGGCACCGCAACCGGAACCGGCGCGGGGTCCGCGCCTTCAAGCAGGGCATGGCGCCGATCGTGATCGGCCTGCTGGTCGCCACCGGATGGGTGCTGGCGGCGGGAAACCATGCCGGCAACGCGCCCGCCTGGCACCTGTGGCTGCTGACAGGCGCGGCCGCGCTTATCGTCTGGCGCACCCGCATCCACCTGCTGTGGCTGCTGGGCGCCGGGGCGTTGCTGGGCGCCCTTGGCTTCGTCTGAACTTCCCTTTCAAGGTTTCTTCATGCAACTTCGACCCCTCGGCCGTTCCGGCCTCCAGGTTTCGCCGCTGGCCTTCGGCGGCAACGTCTTCGGCTGGACGGTGGACGAGGCACTGTCCTTCCGCCTGCTCGATGCCTGGCTCGACGCCGGCTTCAACTTCGTCGATACCGCCGACGTCTACTCGCGCTGGGTGCCGGGCCACAGCGGCGGCGAATCCGAGACGATCATCGGCAAGTGGCTGCGCCAGACCCACAAGCGCAACCGCGTGGTGCTGGCGACCAAGCTCGGCAAGCCGATGGGCGAAGGCAAGCAGGGACTGTCGCCGGCCTACATCCACGAGGCCGTGGACGCCTCGCTCCGGCGTCTCAAGACCGACCACATCGACCTCTACCAGGCGCATGACGACGATCCGGCGACGCCGCTGTCCGACACCGCCGAGGCCTTCGCGGCGCTGATCAAGGCCGGCAAGGTGCGAGCGATCGGGGCCTCGAACTTCAGCGCCCCGCGCCTGGCGGAGGCGCTGGACGTGGCCGAGAAGCAGGGCCTGCCGCGCTACGAGAGCCTGCAGCCGCTCTACAACCTCTGTGACCGCGCGGTCTTCGAGGAGGCGCTCGAGCCGCTGTGCCTGGCGCGCGGCGTCGGCGTGATCAATTTCTATGCGCTCGCAGCCGGCTTCCTGACCGGCAAGTACCGCAGCGAAGCCGATGCCGCGAAGAGCGCACGCGGCGCCAGCACGACGAAGAAGTACCTGAACCCGCGCGGGCTGCGCATCCTCGACGCGCTCGATGCCGCCGCCAGGGCGCACGACGCCACGCCGGGCCAAGTGGCGATCGCCTGGCAGATCGCGCGGCCGGCGATCACGGCGCCGATCGCCAGCGCCACCTCCATAAAGCAGCTGGAGGAACTGGTCGCGGCGGCGGCGCTGCGGCTGGCCCCCGAGACGATCGCGGCACTGGACGCGGCGAGCGCCGAACAGGCGACGCAATGAACCTGACCGACCCGCTCGGCCCCCCGACGCTCGACTACTTCGCCGACCTCCGGGTCGAGGTCGGCAAGCCGGAAGTGCTGAGCCGCGGCCCGCGCGGCATGCGCCGCCTGGTGCCGATCACCGGCGGCGACGCCCGCGGCGCAGGCTGGAGCGCCCGCGTGCTGCCCGGCGGGACCGATTTCCAGCTGATCGTCAGCGACACCTTGTCCGAACTCGACGCCCGCTACGGCCTCGAGACCGACGCCGGCGACCTGATCTACGTGCAGAACCATGCGGTGCGCTCGGCGCCGGCCGAGGTGATGGCGAAGCTGCTGCGCGGCGAGCCGGTCGACCCGGCGCAGGTCTACTTCCGCTGCCACCCCCGCTTCGAGACCGCGTCGAAGGCGCTGGGCTGGATCACCGGCCGGATGTTCGTCGGCGTCGGGGTGCGGCATCCCGCCGAGGTGCTGATGCGCTTCTTCAGCCTGTAGCTTGGCGCTCTGGCCAGATCAGGCCAGCCGCTGCCGCATCGCCTCGTAGAGGCACACACCGCTGGCCACCGAGACGTTGAGGCTCTCGACCGCGCCCGCCATCGGGATGCCGATCAACTCGTCGCAGGTCTTGCGCGTCAGCTGCCGCATGCCCTCGCCCTCGGCGCCGAGCACCAGTGCCAATGGCCGCTTGAGGTCGCACTGGTAGAGCGTGCGGGGCGCATCGTCGCTGGTGCCGACGCACCAGATGTTGCGCTCCTTGAGCTCGCCCAGCGTGCGCGCCAGGTTGGTCACCATGAAGTACGGCACGGTCTCGGCGGCACCGCTCGCCACCTTCGCCACCGTGGCGTTGATGCCGGCCGCGTGGTCCTTCGGCGCGATCACCGCGTGCGCGCCGGCGCCATCGGCCACGCGCAGGCAGGCGCCCAGGTTGTGCGGATCGGTCACGCCGTCGAGCACCAGCAGCAGCGGCACCGTGCCCGCAGCCTCCAGGCCCTCCAGCAGTTCGTCGAGCGAATGGGTCTGGGGGATGGGCTCGACCCGCGCCGCCACGCCCTGATGGCCATGGCTGCCGCTCAGCTTGGACAGGCGCAGGCCGTCGGCCTCGACCAGCCGCACACCGGCCTCCTGGGCACGGGCCACGAACTGCCGCATGCGCGCATCGCGCCGGCTGGCATCGAACAGCACCTCGATCACCGATTTCGGCGCGGTCTTGATGCGCACGCCGACGGCATGGAAGCCGAAAATCACTTTGGGGGAAGACATGCGGGCATTATCGAGCCCCCCGGGAGGCCAGGCCGTCTCAGGACCGGGCAAGCCACTGGAACAACGCAACGACGACCAGGCCCAGCAGCACGCCGACCAGCAAGCCCCATCGGCGCGGCTTGCGGGCCACGGGCTCGGCCTGCGGCCCGCTGCGAGGCGCCAGCCCGCCGAAGGCGGTGTCGTCTTCCTCGTCGCTGTCGGATGAAGGTTTCGGCATGGGGTCCCCCGCTGCGGTTCAGGTCCCTCCCTCGTCGAGCGCCACGCGCCCCGCCTCGATCGTGATTTTGCGCTCGCACTGCGCCGCGATGCCACGGTCGTGCGTCACCAGCACGAGGGTGGTGCCGAGTTCGCGGTTGAGGTCGAACATCAGCCGCATGACCTGCTCGCCGGTGGCGAAATCGAGGCTGCCGGTGGGTTCGTCGGCCAGCAGCAGGGCCGGCTGGACCACGAAGGCCCGGGCCAGCGCCACCCGCTGCTGCTCGCCACCCGACAGCACCTTCGGATAGTGGCCCAGCCGCTGGCCGAGGCCGACCCGGCCGAGCATCTCGGTGGCCGCCTTGCGGGCATCCTTGCGATCGGCGAGTTCGAGTGGCAGCATCACGTTCTCGAGCGCGCTCAGGTTGCCGAGCAGCTGGAAACTCTGGAACACGAAGCCGACTTTCTGGGCCCGCAGGGCGGCACGCTCGTCCTCGTCGATCGCGAACAAGTCCTCGCCGCCCAGCTTCACCGTGCCGCGGGTCGGCGTGTCGAGGCCGGCGACGATCGACAGCAGCGTGCTCTTGCCCGAGCCCGAGGCGCCGACGATCGCCGCCGTCTCCTTCGCGCCCAGGGTGAAATCGATGTCCTGCAGAATGTCCAGCGTTCCGGTGGAATCGGTGACGGACTTGAAGACATGCTGGACGGCAACGATGGCGTCGGCTCGGCCATCGGATCGGAGTGAGGACATTGAAAGGTTTCGCTTGGTGAATCGACGTCACTTTATCTTGAGCGGCGCCCTGGCCGCGAATGCAGGGTCATGGATGGCCGCCGACGCCCGGGCCGCGCCCGGCAAGCCGCCGGTGATCCTGGTGCTCGGCGACTCGCTGTCGGCCGAGTACGGCCTCAAGCGCGGCGAAGGCTGGGTGCCCCTGCTCGACAAGCGGCTGACCGAACAGAAGGTCGCGGCCACGGTGGTCAACGCCAGCATCAGCGGCGACACCACCTCGGGCGGCCGGGCCCGCCTGCCCAAGCTGCTGACGCAGCACCAGCCGACGCACGTGGTGCTCGAGCTGGGCGGCAACGACGCGCTGCGCGGCCTGCCGCTGGCCAGCACCGAGGACAACCTGCTGCAGATGACCAAGGCGGCCCAGGCGGCTGGCGCCCAGGTGCTGCTGGTCGGGATCCAGGTGCCGCCGAACTACGGCAGCGACTACACGCGGCGCTTCGAGGCCATCTTCGACAAGGTGGCGGCGGCGACCAGGACGCCCGTGGTGCCCTTCCTGCTGAAGGGCATCGGCGACGGGCCCGATGCCGCGGTGCTGTTCCAGGCCGACCGCATCCACCCGACCGCGGCCGCGCAGCCACGCATGCTCGACAACGTCTGGCCGACACTGCGAAAGATGCTTCCGAAGTGAAGCCCGCGTCGGCCGGCGGCCGACCAGGATCACGCAAGCAAAAAGCCGCCGCGGCGCTGGGCCGCGGCGGCTTTCGTGGTGTCGGTCTCCGGAACGGCTCAGCCGTTCTTGGTCGGCAATTCGGGCACCGTCGGCGGATCGCGTTCCAGCGATGCGACGTCGGTTTCCGGATCGCCCGGCGCCAGGCCGTCGCTGCTGGGACTGAGCTTGCGGTTGGCCTTTTCCCTCAGCTTGTCTTCCTTCTTCTTCTTCTTCGCCAGTTCCTTCTGGCGCTTCTCGTAGCCGTAATTTGGTGTTGCCACTGCTTCTCCTTCGGGCGAGACAGTCACGGTGACTGCACATGGGCAGACTGTACGCGATAACGGAGCGCGTTCAGAGCGTCGCGAGGGCCTGTTCGAGGTCGGCACGCAAGTCGTCCACGTCCTCCAGGCCGATCGAGAAGCGCACCAGCGTGCCCTTGTGCGGCCAGCGGGCGACGGTGGCATCGCGCATCAGGCCGATGTCGTAGGGCACCACCAGGCTGATCGGCCCGCCCCACGAATAGCCGAGCCGGAACAGYGCCAGGCTGTCGCAGAAGCGATCGATCTGCTCGGTGCCATAGCGAGCGTCGAAGACCACCGAAAACAGGCCTGCCGCGAGGTCGCTGGTCCCGCAAAGCCGCAGCCAGTGCGCATGACCGGGCGAGCCCTCGAGCGCCGGATGCAGCACCTGCGCGATCTCGCTGCGGCCTTCGAACCAGCGCGCCAGCTCGCGTGCGCTCCGGTCGTGGGCCCGGTAGCGCAGCGCCATGTTCGGCAGCGAGCGCAGCAGGGTCTCGACGTCGCCGACGCCGATGCCGATGCCCATGCGCATGTGCGTCAGTTTGAGCGCGCGGTGCAGGCGCTCGTCGCGCGTGACCACGCTGCCCATCAACACGTCGCCGCCGCCGCTCGGGTACTTGGTGAGGGCATGGACCGATATGTCGACGCCCTGCCCCGTGCCGTTGAAATCGAAGGGGGCGAAGGCCAGGCCGGCGCCCCAGGTGTTGTCGAGCGCAACGAGCACGCCACGGTTGCGGCAGGCGCCGACCAGCGCCGGCAGGTCGGGGAACTCCATCGTGACCGACCCGGCGGCCTCGACCCACACCAGCTTGGTGCGATCCGACAGCTTGGCCGCGAGATCGGCCGGATTCATGGCGTCGTAAAGCCGGTGGCTGATGCCGAAGTTGGCCAGCTCGCCGCAGGCCAGGGCTTTGTTCGGGCCGTAGGCGTTGTCCGGGAGCAGCACCTCGTCGCCGGCCTTCAGCAGCGCGAACGACACCAGCGAGATCGCCGCCAGGCCGCTCGGGACCAGCAGGCATTCGGTGCCGCCTTCCAGCGTCGCGAGCCGCTCCTCGAGCGTGAAGGTGGTCGGCGTGCCGTGCAGCCCGTAGGTGTAGCCGGTCTTGGTCTTCCAGTCGCGCGCGCGCATCGCGGCGACGTCGGCGAAAAATACGGTCGAGGCCTTGAAGACGCCGGGCTGGGGCGCCGCGAAATGGGCCGGTGGGGTGTAGGGATGGTGGATCAGGTCGGTGATGGGCTTGCGCATCCCTCCAATGCTAGTCGACCGCGCAGGCGGGCGCCGGAGGGCGCTGGCGCCCCGGCGGCGACCGGATCAGAATCAGGCGCCCGCCGCCTCCAGGAGCACGCCACGATGACTGTCCATGACCTGTTCCCCTATCTCTGCGTGAAGGACACGGCCGCCGCCATCGCCTTCTACTGCGAGGTCTTCGGCGCCACCGAGAAGTTCCGGCTGACCGAGCCCAGCGGCCGCATCGGCCATGCCGAACTCGACTTCGGCGGCACCACGGTGATGCTGTGCGACGAGTTCCCGGAGTACAACATCCGCAGCGCCACGACGCTCGGCGCGACGCCGGTCACGCTGCACCTCCACGTCGACAACGCGGACGCGCTGGTCGAGCGCGCACTGAAGGCCGGCGCGACGCTCGAGATGCCGCTCGAGGACCACTTCTACGGCGAGCGCTCGGGCACCTTCCGCTGCCCTTTCGGGCACCGCTGGAACGTCGGCCACAGCATCGAGGCCGTGTCGACCGACGACATGCAGAAACGCTATACCGACGAGTTCAAGTGAGAACCCGAGAGGCTCCGCCTGGGGTCAGACAGACCACTTCTGTATGAGCTTCTCGATGCCGAGCGAGTCGTAGCCCTCGAAGGGCTGATGAATCCACGGGTTGGTCGGCAGGAACTCGACCGAGTAGTCGGGCGTGAAGGTCGACAGCGCCTTGGTCCAGAGCACCGCGCTGCGCAGCTCGGTGATCGGCTTGTAGTTGCTCTTGAGCTGCTCCACCACGGCATGCAGCGTGTGGCCCGAATCCGCGAGGTCGTCGACCAGCAGCACCCTCCCCGCGATCTCGCCCTTGGGCGTGGTGATGAAACGCGCGATGTCCAGGTGGCCCTGCACCGTGCCGGCGTCGGCGCGGTACGAACTGGTCGACATGATCGCCAGGGGCTTGTCGAAGATCCGCGACAGGACGTCGCCGGGCCGCAGGCCGCCGCGCGCCAGGCACAGGATGGTGTCGAACTGCCAGCCCGACTGGTGCACCTTGATCGCGAGCTTCTCGATCAGGTTGTGGTACTCGTCGTAGCTCACATAGAGGTGCTTGCCGTCTTCGGTCAACATGGTCATGGTTTTCCTGCAGGGAGGTTGCGTTCAGTCAGCCAGGTAGGGATGCCGCATCATGATCGTGTGATCGCGATCGGGGCTGGTCGACACCATGTGGATCGGCACGCCCGTGACCTGCTCGATGCGCTGCAGGTACAACCGCGCATTGATCGGCAGCTTGTCGTACTGCGTGACGCCCACCGTGCTGTCGCTCCAGCCCTCCAGCGTCTCGTAGACCGGCGTGCAGCGCTCGATCTCGTCGGCGCCCATCGGCAGGATGTCGGTGTATTCGCCGTCGAGCTGGTAGCCGGTGCAGAGCTTCAGCTCCTCGAGGCCGTCGAGCACGTCCAGCTTGGTGATGCACAGGCCGCTCAGGCCGTTGACCTGGGCCGAGCGCTTCAGCAGCGCAGCGTCGAACCAGCCACAGCGGCGGCTGCGCCCGGTGGTCACGCCCTTCTCGGCGCCCACGTTGCTCAGGTGCCAGCCGACGGTGCCGGGCTTCTCCCAGTCGAGCTCGGTCGGGAACGGACCGCCGCCGACGCGCGTGCAGTAGGCCTTCGTGATGCCCAGCACGTAGTGCAGCATGCCGGGGCCGACACCCGACCCGGCCGCCGCATTGCCGGCCACGCAGTTGCTCGAAGTCACGTAGGGATAGGTGCCGTGGTCGACGTCGAGCAGGGTGCCTTGCGCCCCTTCGAACAGCAGGTTGGCGCCGGCGCGATGCGCGTCGTTGAGCTCGCGCGAAACGTCGGCCATCATCGGCTTGAGCAGTTCGGCGTGGCGCATGGCCTCGTCGTAGACCGTGTCGAAATCGATCGCCGGCGCGCTCAGCACCTGCGTCAGCACATGGTTGTGCAGGTCGAGCAGCACGCGCAGCTTGGTGGCGAAGCGATCGGGGTGCTTGAGGTCCTGCACGCGCAGCGCGCGGCGCGCGATCTTGTCCTCGTAGGCCGGGCCGATGCCGCGGCCGGTGGTGCCGATCTTCTCGATGCCGCCCTTCTCGCGGTAGGCCTCGCGGGCAATGTCGAGCGCCGCATGGAACGGCAGGATCAGCGGGCAGGCCTCGCTGATGCGAAGCCGCGAACGCACTTCGACGCCGGCCTTCTCGAGGCCTTCGATTTCCTCGAACAGCTTGGCCGCCGACAGCACCACGCCGTTGCCGATGTAGCACTTGACGCCGGGCCGCATGATGCCGCTCGGGATCAGGTGCAGCGCGGTCTTGACGCCGTTGATGACCAACGTGTGGCCGGCATTGTGGCCGCCCTGGAATCGCACCACGCCCTGCGCGCTTTCGGTCAGCCAGTCGACCAGTTTGCCCTTGCCCTCGTCGCCCCATTGGGTGCCGACGACGACCACGTTTCTTCCGGTGGTAACGCTCATGATGTCTCGCTTCTCAAGATTCAGATGGCTTGCACGCGCCATTGGCCGTCCTGCTGGACAAGCTCGCGGTCGCAATGGAATTCGTCGATTTCGCTGTCGTGGCCCGGCAGCACGCAAACCACGGTCTCGCCCTCGCTGCGCAGCGCGGCGATGGCCTTGTTGAGTGCCTCGGTGTCGCTCCAGGGCGCGCGGATCGCCGCCCGCAGCGGCCGCGCCGGCAGCACCGACACCAGTTCGCGAAGGTCGAGGCTGAAGCCGACGGCCGGGCGGTTGCGGCCGAACACCGCCCCCACCTCGTCGTAGCGGCCGCCGCGCACCAGCGCATCGCTGGCACCGTCGGTGTAGATGCCGAAGCGCATCCCGCTGTAGTAGGCATAGCCGCGCAGGTCGGCCAGGTCGAAGCTGACGCGCGCGCCCTCCAGCCGGGCTGCGAGCTGCTTGAGGTCGGAGAGTGCGGCCCGCACGCCGGGGCTGTCGGGCAGCACGCGGGCGGCTTCGTCGAGCACGGCGACATCGCCGTAGAGCTGCAGCAGCGCCAGCAGGCCGTCGCGCGACGGTGCCGGAAAGCCGGCCGTGAGCTCGCGCAGCGTGCTGGCGTCCTTGGCCACCAGCGCCGCGTGGACCCGCGCGATGCCGGCGGCGTCGACCGGCACGTCGGCGAACAGCGCACGCACGATGCGGGCGTCGGCCAGGTCGACGATCACCGGCGACTGCTTGCGCCCGGTCACGCCCGCTGCCCGCAGGCAGTCGAGCGCCAGGCGCAGGATCTCGGTGTCGGCCTCGAGCCCGGCATGGCCGTAGATCTCGGCGCCGAATTGCAGCGGCTCGCGGGTGGCATGGGGACGGTCGGGCCGGGTATGGACCACCGGGCCGCAGTAGCACAGGCGCGCCACGCCGGCTCGATTGAGCAGGTGGGCATCGATCCGCGCGACCTGGGGCGTGGTGTCGGCGCGCAAGCCCATGCTGCGCCCCGACAGCTGGTCGACCAGCTTGAAGGTCTGCAGGTCGAGCGCCTCGCCGGTACCGGACAGGAGGGATTCGAGATGCTCCAGCAGCGGCGGCATCACCAGCTCGTAGCCATAGCCACGGGCGGTGTCGAGCAGCTGGCGTCGAAGTTCTTCGATGTGGCGCGCCTCGGAAGGCAGCACATCGGCAATGTGATCCGGGAGGACCCAGGCGGACATGGAGATCGGGGGCGTGGTTAAACCGGGATTCTACCGGGACCGCGTCAGGCCGGCGCCGGGACCCCACGCAGCGAGGAGGCGTGGGGGCGCGCTCACGCCAGGAGCCAGAGCAGGATCAGGCCGAGAAGAATGCTGCACAGGCCGAAGAAGCGCAGCTGGCCGTCGCGCAGCTGCATCAGCTGCCCGAAGCCGCGGCGCCAGCCGCCCGGGGACAGGAAAGGCAGCAGGCCCTCGATCACGAGGACCAGGGCCAGCGCGTTCCAGAAGGTGTCGCCGTCCACGTGGCAGCCGACCCTGCTCAGCGACGCGGTGCGTTGCTGGTCGAACCGGAACCCTGCATCGCCCGGAAGAATTCCGACGACGGATCCAGCACCAGAACGTCGCTCTTCTTGTTGAAGCTCTGCTTGTAGGCGTCCAGGCTGCGGTAGAACAGGGCGAACTGCGGGTCGCGGCCGAAGGCCTCGGCGTAGATGCCGGCAGCACGGCCGTCGCCCTCGCCCTTGATCTTCTGCGCGTCGCGGTAGGCGTTGGCGACGATCACCTCGCGCTGCCGGTCGGCGTCGGCGCGGATCTTCTCGCCTTCGGCGAAACCGGTCGAGCGCAGCTCGTTGGCCACCCGCTTGCGCTCGGCCTCCATGCGGCGGTAGACCGATTCGGTGATCGCCTCGACATAGTCCACGCGCGTGATGCGCACGTCGACGATATCCACGCCCCAGGGCTTGTTGGCCCCCTTCACCACCGCCAGCACCTCGCGCTGCACGTCGGCCATCACGGCATCGCGGCGCACCGAGATCAGGTCGCGCACGGTGCGCTTGTTGATGTTTTCCTGGAAGGCGTTGCGCACCACGCGGTTCAGCTGCACCGCGCCGGCGTTCTCGTCGAGGCCGACGTTGCGGATGTACTCCGACGGATTGGTGATGCGCCAGCGCACGTACCAGTCGATCACGACGCGCTGCTTCTCGGCCGTCAGCATGGGTTCGGGATCGAGGCTGGACAGCGTCAGCAGGCGCTTGTCGATGTACGACACGTTCTGGAACGGTGGCGGCAATTTGAAGTTCAGGCCCGGCTCGGTGATCACTTCCTTGATCTGGCCGAGGGCATAGACGACGCCGAACTGGCGCTGGTCGACCACGAAGAGCGTGGAGCTCAGCAGCGCGAGCGCCACCAGGACCGACGAGACGATGAATCCGATTCTGTTCATAGGGGTTCTGGTCCTCAGCGCACGTCGCGGTCACGTGAACGGCCGTCGCGGGCCCGGGCATCGCCGGCGGAAGGCGCGACCGGAATGCCCGACGATTGCGGTGCCGCGGTGCCGGCGACGCCGGAGCTGGCGGCATCGGCCGGCGTGCCGGCATTGGAGCCCGCCTGCTGCATCAGCTTGTCGAGCGGCAGGTACAGCAGGTTCGAGTTCTGCTTGGAGTCGACCAGGATCTTGCTGGTGTTGCTGTAGATCTGCTGCATGGTGTCCGTGTACATGCGGTCGCGGGTCACCTGCGGCGCCTTCTGGTATTCGCTCAGCACCGAACCGAAGCGCTGCGCATCGCCCTGTGCCTGGGCCACGATCCGGGCCTTGTAGGCCTCCGACTCTTCCTTCAGGCGCGAGCCGGTACCCGTGGCGCGCGGCACCACGTCGTTGGCGTAGGCCTGCGCCTCGTTCTTGGCGCGTTCGCGCTCCTGGCCGGCCTTCAGCACGTCGTCGAAGGCCGCCTGCACCTGCTCGGGCGGGCGCACCCCGCCCTGCTGCAGGTTGATCGCGACGATCTCGACGCCGAGGTTGTAGCGGTCGAGGATGGTCTGCATCAGGTTGCGCACGCGCGGCGCGATCTGGTCGCGCTCATCGGCCAGCGCCGCGTCCATTCGCATCTTGCCGACCACTTCGCGCACCGCCGTCTCGGCCACCTGCACCACGGTCTCGGAGGGTGCCTTGCTCTCGAACAGGAAGGCGCGGGCGTCGTTGAGGCGGTATTGCACCGCGAACTTGATCTCGACGATGTTCTCGTCTTCGGTCAGCATCGCCGATTCGCGCAGGCCGGTGGAACGCACGATGGTGTCGCGGCCGACGTCGACCGAACGGATCTGCGAAGTCACCACGATCTCGTGGCGCTGGATCGGATACGGCAGCCGCCAGTTGAAGCCGGCACCCACGGTGGCCTTGTAGCGGCCGAACTGCGTGATCACGGCCTGCTGGCCTTCGTTGACGATGAAGAAGCCGGTGCCGAGCCAGATCAGGACCGCGACCACGGCAATCAGCCCAAGGCCGAAGCCGGCGTTCTTCATGTCCGGCCGCATGCCGCCGCCGTTGCCGTTGCCGCCCGGCGGACGGTTGTCGCCACCGCGCCCGCCGCCGAACAGGCCGCCGAGCTTGCGATTGAAGTCGCGCCAGAGTTCGTCGAGGTCGGGCGGTCCCTGGTTCGGGCCCTGGCCCCGCGGCCGGTTGTTGTTGCCCGAAGGCGGCGGCGCCGGAGGCTCGCCATCCGGACGGTTTGCGGCAGGCCGGTCGCCATTGGACGAGCCATCATCGCCCCGGCCCCAGCGACCGTCGTTCAGGTTGAACATGGCCGGGAACCGTCTCCACACTGGCTTTGAATTCATTCGAGTCTGTTCTTTGGTCAGTGAAGTGGGATTGTGCACAATCTCAATCGGTCGCCTCGTGCAATTCGGCCCCGCCCTCCAAGGGCATGTCTTCGGCCACCGACTGCGATCGCTGCGCCAGTTCGGCCCGCAATGCAGGGAGCCCCTCTGCGGTATGGGCGCTCAGGAAGACGCGGGACACCTGCACACCGTCGATATCGATTTCGTCCTGGAGATGCAGGGGCCGTTGCGTGCTTTCAAGGGCGTCCAGCTTGTTGAACACCAGCAGCTGCGGCACCTCGCCGGCGTCGATGTCGCGAAGCACCGCCTGGACCTCGGCCATCTGCTCGGGATGGTGCGGGTTCGAGGCGTCCACCACGTGCAGCAGCAAGTCGGCGTCGACCGCCTCCTGCAGGGTCGCCTTGAAGGCATCGATCAGCCCGTGCGGCAGGTCGCGGATGAAGCCCACAGTGTCGGAGATCGACACCCTGCGGCGGGCGTCGCCGAGGTAGAGCTGCCGCGTGGTGGTGTCCAGCGTCGCGAACAACTGGTCGGCCGTATAGGCGCGCGCCTTCACCAGAGCATTGAAAAGCGAGGACTTGCCGGCGTTGGTATAGCCGACCAGCGAGATGTTGAAGGTGTCGCGCCGCTCGCGCTGCCGACGCTGGGTGCCGCGCTGGCGCTGCACCTTGGCGAGCCGCTCGCGGGTGCGCTTGATGGCTTCGCCGATCATCCGGCGGTCGAGCTCGATCTGGGTCTCGCCCGGGCCGCCGCGGGTACCGATGCCGCCGCGCTGCCGCTCCAGGTGGGACCAGCGCCGCACCAGCCGGGTGCTCAGGTACTGCAGGCGCGCGAGCTCGACCTGCAGCTTGCCCTCGTGCGACCGGGCGCGCTGGGCGAAGATCTCGAGGATCAGGAAGGTGCGGTCGTACACCGCCACACCGAGTTGGCGCTCGAGGTTGCGCTGCTGGGCCGGGCTCAGCGACTGGTCGAAGACGACCTCGCTGGCGCGATGCAGCTCGGCCAGTTCGCGGATCTCGTCGGCCTTGCCGCTGCCGACGAACAGGGCGGCGTCCGGGGCCTTGCGCTTGCAGATCAGGCGCGCGACGGGCTGCAGCCCGGCGGTCTGCGCGAGCAGGCCGAGTTCCTCGAGTTCGCCGTCGAAATGGGGCAGTCCGAAATCCACGCCGACGAGAACGACGGCGCCATCAATCCGGGGGATCAGTTCAGACAAGCGGAATCACATATGAAAGAGCGCGGCGGGTGAACCGCCGCGCTTCGCGCCGTTCAGGCGGCGGTGTCGTCGTTCTCGGCAGCCGAGAAGTTGACGGCCCGACCCGGCACGATGGTGGAGATGGCGTGCTTGTAGACCATCTGGGTCACCGTGTTGCGAAGCAACACGACGTACTGGTCGAAGGACTCGATCTGGCCTTGCAACTTGATGCCGTTGACCAGGTAGATCGAAACCGGCACGTGCTCGCGACGCAAGGTGTTCAGAAACGGGTCTTGAAGAAGCTGCCCTTTATTGCTCACGATATTCTCCGTGTTCAAGAGATGTTGTTGGACCGGTCACCTTAACACAGCGGTTCTGCGCCGCAGCATATAAGTCCAATGGCCTTTGAAAAATAACGGCACCGAAAGCTGGAACTTCCGCGCTCGACGCCGCTCATCGGCGCTCAATGGCAGCCAAGTCGCAGCTCGACGCGCCCCGAGCGCCCCCCCGCGCGGGGCAGCGACCACGCGAAGTGAGGGAGCGTGGGGGGCGATCAGGCCGGCGCCGGGCCGCCCCAAGGCGGCCTGCGGCCCCCCTGGGGGGCAGCGACCCACACGAAGTGGGGGAGCCGTGGGGGCTCGCTCAATCGTCCTTGTCGGCGTACGGATTGCTCGATGTCTTGAGCTGGATCCGCAGCGGCGTGCCGACGAGGTCGAATTCCTTGCGGAAGCGCCCTTCGAGAAAGCGCTTGTAAGCCTCGGTGACGTGCTCCAGTGAATTGCCGTGGATGATGATGATCGGCGGGTTCATGCCGCCCTGGTGCGCGTAGCGCATCTTCGGACGGAACATGCCCGAGCGCTTCGGCGCCTGGAATTGCACCGCCTCGACCAGCAGCCGCGTCAGCACCGGCGTCGACATCTTGCGGGTGGCCGACTTGTGGGCCTGCACGATCGACTGCCAGACCGGGCCCAGCCCCTGCCGCTTGATGGCGGAAATGAAATGCAGCGAGGCGAACTTCAGGAACGGCAGCCGGGTCTCGATCTGGCGCTGGATCTGCTCGCGCTGGTAGCTGTCGACCGCATCCCACTTGTTGATCGCGATCACCACCGCCCGGCCGCTCTCGAGGATGTAGCCGGCGATGTGGGCGTCCTGGTCGGTCACGCCCTGGGTGGCATCCAGCAGCAGCAGCACGACGTTGGCCGATTCGATGGCCTGCAGCGTCTTGACCACCGAGAACTTCTCGATCGCCTCGAAGACCTTGCCCTTGCGGCGCAGGCCGGCGGTATCGATCAGTTCGAAGCGCTGGCCGTTGCGCTCGAAGGGGACCGAGATCGCGTCGCGCGTGGTGCCCGGCAGGTCGAAGGCGACCAGGCGCTCCTCGCCCAGCCAGGTGTTGATCAGGGTCGACTTGCCGACGTTGGGACGGCCCGCGACCGCCAGCTTGATCGGTTTGTTGGGATCTTCTTCGGCGTCTTCCTCGGGCTCGGGCAGCGCGAGCGGCTCGAGCGCGAGTTCGACCAGGTCGCGGATCCCCTGTCCGTGGGCCGCCGAGATGCCATGCACCTCGCCGAAGCCGAGCTCGTAGAAGTCGACCAGCCGGGTGCCGTCGTGCATGCCCTCGGCCTTGTTGGCCACCAGCAGGCAGGGCTTGCCGAGCCGGCGCAGTTCGTTCGCGATGTCGTGGTCCTGGGCCGACAGCCCTTCCCGCGCATCGACCACGAAGATCACGACATCGGCCTCGGCCACGGCCTGCCGGGTCTGCTTGGCCATCTCCTTGAAGATGCCGCTGCCGGCGTCGGGCTCGAAGCCGCCGGTGTCGATGACGATGAACTCGTGCTTGCCGAGGCGGCCGTTGCCGTAGTGGCGGTCGCGCGTGAGGCCCGCCAAATCGGCGACGATGGCGTCGCGCGTCTGCGTCAGGCGGTTGAACAGGGTCGACTTCCCGACGTTGGGACGCCCGACCAGTGCGATGACCGGCTTCATGGAAGGCGTCCTTTCACTTGATTACTCGGGCCGATAGCCGAACACGCCGCCATTGCGGGTGACGACCACGACCGTGTTGCCAGCCAGCACCGGCGTCGATGCGATGGGCGAACCATCGGGATTCAGGCGGTTCAGCGGCTTGCCGTCGTCGCGCGAGAGCACGTGAACGAGGCCGGTGCTGTCGCCGATGACCAGCGAGCGGCCGACCGCCAGCGGCGCCGTCAGGATGCGGTACTTGAGCAGGTCGGCCTGCTGCCAAGCGCGTTCGCCGTCGGCGCGGCGCCAGGCCACCACGACGCCACTGTCCTCGGTGCCGAAGACGAAGCGGTCGTCGCCGCCGACGCCGTCGGCACCCACCGCCGGCTTGGTCCAGAGCAACGCGCCGCGGCTGGTGTCGACACAGCCGATGCTGGCGAAATAGGCCCGCGCGCAGACCACGTCGCCCTGGCGGCTCACGGTCCCGGTCAGGTCGACCAGGCGCTCGACGTCGTTGGTGCCGCGCGGCGCCGCGATCGGCGACTCCCAGCGCGACGAGCCGTTGGACGGATTGATGCCGACCAGCCGGCCGCCGACGCCGGCGACCAGGGTGTCGCCCACGGCCAGCAGGACGCCGGGCTTCTTCAGCACCAGGTTTTCGGCGGTGCGCTGCTGCGACCACAGGCGACGCCCGCTCTGGCCGTCCCAGGCGCTGGTCGTGCGATCCGCGGCCTGGACGAAGATGCGGCGGCCCGCCACCAGCGGCGGCGTGTAGGCCTGGGCCGTGAGGCGCTCCTTCCAGAGCACCTTTCCGGCCTCCAGCGCCACCAGTTCGCTGTTGGCCGTGACCACGGCGACCGTCCGGCCGTCGCTGCCGACGCCGGCGGCCAGCGGTGCGCCAACGCTCGCGCGCCAGATCTCGGTGCCGGCACGGGCGTCGATCACGACCACCGTGCCGTCGCTGCCGGCGACCGCGATCTGGTCGCCGCTGACGACCGTGGACAGCGGGAATTCGATCTTCGGGATCTTGATGCTCCAGGCCTGCTTGATGCCCATCTGCGCCACGTTGGGCGGCAGTTCGGCGGGCTTCGGCCGGGCCGTGCCGGAACAGGCCGCCAGGGCTGCGACCAGGGCCGCGGCAGCCCCGATGCGCAAGGCGGGCGCCAAAATCGGATAACGCTTCAAATTCATGGTGTGGTCTTGGCTGGAGATGCAGCGCCGGCGGCCACCGGAGCCAGGCTCTTCGGGTCGACGCCGACGGCGTTGAGCTTGATCTCGACCAGGCGGCGGTAGTCGGCGCCCGGTTCGAAGGCGGCCAGTGCCTTGAGGTACTCGGCCTTGGCCTCGTCGCGCTTGCCCTGCGTGAGGTAGATGTCGCCCTTGCGATCGGCCACCAGGGCATCGAATTCCTTCGGCACGCTGTCCGAGAGCGCCTTCAGGGCCTCATCGTACTGCTTGGCCTCGAGCAGCTCGCCCGCCAGCCGAAGCCTGGCGACCGCCTGATAGCCCGGATCGACCGCGTGCTCCGAGACCCAGGCCAGCGCGGCGCGCGAGCCGTCGGCATTGCCCTTGTCGTACAGGGCCCGTGCTGCCAGCAGGCCGGCCTGCTGGGCGTAGGCGGTGCCTGCGAACTTGTCCTTCATGTCGGCCAGCGCGCGCTCGATGCGGGCGGTGTCGCCGGCCTGCGCACTGCGTTCGACCTCGTCATAGAGCGCCGATGCCTGCAAGGCCTTGGTGCGCTGGAAATACTGCCAGCCGTTCCAGGCCACGAAGGCACCGGCCGCGAGCAGCACGACCCAGGTGATCAGGGTGCCGTAGGTATTCCAGAAATGCTTGAGCTGGTCGAGCTGTTCCTGTTCTTCGAGGTCGAGATGGGTGGCCATGCGCTATGAGTTGTTGGGAGCCGAGGATTGTAGGGTGGCGGCCCAGGCGGCCACGTCGGCCAGCGGCCGGGCGGTCTGCGCGCCGCTGCCGTCGCGCAGCGCCTTGACCGTGACCTCGCCGCGGGCCAGTTCGTCGGCGCCGAAGACCAGTGCATGCGCAGCACCGCTGGCGTCGGCCTTCTTGAACTGCGACTTGAAGCTGCCCAGGCCGTCGGCCGTGGCCGCGTGCATCTGGGCCCGCAGGCCGGCGTCGCGCAGCTGCTGCAGGGTGCGCAGCGCCACCGGCATCGCCGCCGCGTCGGGCACCACCGCATAGACATCGGGCACCGGCTGCGGGATCTGCGTGCCCTGCTCCTTCACGAGTTCGAGCACGCGTTCGACGCCGAGCGCCCAGCCGACCGCCGGCGCCGCCTTGCCGCCGATCTGCACGATCAGGTCGTCGTAGCGGCCGCCCGCGCAGACCGTCCCCTGCGCGCCGAGCCGGTCGGTCACGAACTCGAACACGCTGAGGTTGTAGTAGTCCAGGCCGCGAACCAGCCGCGGGTTGATCGTGTAGGCGATGCCGTTGGCGTCGAGGATCGCGCGCAGGCCGTTGAAATGCGCCAGCGACTCGGCGCCCAGGAAATCCATCAGCTTCGGCGCCGACTCGACGACGTCCTTCATGGCCGGATTCTTGGTGTCGAGGATGCGCAACGGGTTGCTGTGCAGCCGGCGCTTGCCGTCCTCGTCGAGCTGCTCCGCGTGGCGCTCGAAGTGCGCGATCAGTTGCGTGCGGTGCAGGGCCCGCTCGGCTGGCTGGCCCAGGCTGTTGAGCTCGAGCCGCACGTCGGCGAGGCCCAGCGCCTTCCAGAGCGCGCCAGCGAGCAGGATCAGCTCGGCGTCGACGTCCGGGCCGGCGAAGCCCAGCGCCTCGGCACCGATCTGGTGGAACTGCCGGTAGCGCCCGCGCTGAGGACGCTCGTGGCGGAACATCGGGCCCATGTACCAGAGTCGCTTGCCGCCGTCGTAGAGCAGCGAATGCTCGGTCACGGCGCGCACTACGCTGGCGGTGTTCTCGGGCCGCAGCGTCAGCGCCTCGCCGTTGAGCTTGTCCTCGAACGAGTACATCTCCTTCTCGACGATGTCGGTGACCTCGCCGATGCCGCGCACGAACAAGGCCGTCTGCTCGAGGATCGGGGTGCGGATGTTGCGGTATGCGTAGCGCCCCATCAGGTCGCGCACGATGGCTTCGAGCCATTCCCAGCGCGCCGAATCGGGCGGCAATATGTCGTTCATGCCTTTGACGGCACTGATTTTTTCAGCCATGGATGGAGCTCAGGCGACTTCGGAAGCGATGCCGCTGCCGAAGCGTTTTTGAATGTAGGTTTCGACCAGCTGGTGGAAGTCGTTGGCGATGTTGTCGCCGCGCAGCGTGAGGGCCTTTTGACCGTCGATGAAGACCGGCGCCGCCGGTGCCTCGCCGGTGCCGGGCAGGCTGATGCCGATGTCGGCGTGCTTGCTCTCGCCCGGGCCGTTGACGATGCAGCCCATGACGGCCACCTTCATGGTCTCGACGCCCGGATACTGGGTGCGCCAGACCGGCATCTGCATGCGCAGGTAGTCGTCGATCTGCTTGGCCAGCTCCTGGAAGGTCGTGCTGGTGGTGCGCCCGCACCCCGGGCAGGCGGTGACGCTCGGCACGAACACGCGCAGGCCCAGCGCCTGCAGGATCTCGTTGGCGATCAGCACCTCCTGGGTGCGCGATTCGCCGGGCTGCGGGGTCAGCGAGACACGGATCGTGTCACCGATCCCCTCCTGCAGCAGGATCGACAGCGCGGTCGCCGAAGCCACCGTGCCCTTGGTGCCCATGCCGGCTTCGGTCAGGCCCAGGTGCAGCGTGTAGTCGCAGCGGCGCGCGAGTTCGCGGTAGACCGAGATCAGGTCCTGCACGCCGCTCACCTTGCAGCTCAGGATGATCTGGTTGCCAGCCATGCCCATCGATTCGGCGAGCTTCGCGGAATCGATCGCCGACGTCACCAGCGCCTCGTACATCACCGACTTGGCATCCCAGGGTTCGGCGCGGGCGCTGTTGGTGTCCATCAGGCTGGCCAGCAGTTCCTGGTCGAGGCTGCCCCAGTTGACGCCGATGCGCACCGGCTTGTTCCAGCGCATCGCGGCGTCGATCATCTGGCCGAACTGCTTGTCCTTCTTGTCGCCCTTGCCGACGTTGCCGGGGTTGATGCGGTACTTGCTGAGCGCCTCGGCGCAGGCCGGATAGTCGGTCAGCAGGCGGTGGCCGTTGTAATGGAAGTCGCCGATCAGCGGGACGTCGACGCCCATGCGGTCGAGCTGCTCGCGGATGTAGGGCACCTGGGCCGCGGCCTCGGGCGTGTTGACCGTGATGCGGACCATCTCCGAACCGGCGATCGCCAGCTCCTTGACCTGGATCGCGGTGCCGATGGCGTCGACGGTGTCGGTGTTGGTCATCGACTGCACGCGCACCGGCGCGTCGCCGCCCACCGTGACCGTGCGCGGGCCCCAGACCACGCGGGCCTGGCGCGAGCGCCGCGGCCGGGGCGCGGCGGCTTCGATCGGCAGGCAGCCGAGGGGGTTCGATGCATCGGTCATGAAAGGCTCCGATCAGGGTTTGACTTCGAAGCGTGCCACGCCGCCGGAACGCGCGAGCGGCGTGAGGTCGAAGGCCTTTCCGCGAACGCGCACGTCGACCGCCGACGCCCGGCCGACCACGACCTGCAGCGGCAAGGCCCCCGTCAGCCCGACGGTCTCGCCGGCCTTGACCGTGCGCCGGATCAGTTGCTTGCCGCCGGCCTCGGTCACCGTGACCCAGGATTCGTCGCGGGCGACGAAGACGATCAGGTCGTTGCCGACGGCCGCAGCCGGCGCTTCCGACGTCGGCGCTTCCGCCGCCGCCATGGCCTCGACGGGCGCAGTCGCGGCCGGCGGCGGCAGGACCGGCGGTGCATTGGGCGCGGCCGAAGGCTCGACCGCCATGCCGGCCGGTGCCGGCGCTTCAGTGGATGCCGTGGGTGCCGGAGCGCCCGGTTCGCTGCGCGAGCTCAGGCGCGAAAAGGCCGCGCCGACCTGGTCGAACGCCGATTGCGGCAACCAGAACAGCACCGCCGCCCCGAGCAGCAACAGCACGACTACGGTCAGCAAGGGGCGCGAGGGCAAGCCGCCGCCGCCCCCGCCGGAACGCGGCGCCGCCGATCTGAGGCTCTTGCTGATGGTGCGATCGGCATCCGCCAGTCCGGGCCGCTGCGCGCCCGGCAGCTTGGCCAGCACCGGCGCCGGATCGATCCTGAGCGCCCGGCACACGCTGGCGGCCAGCGCACGGGCGAACACCGCGTCGGGCAGAGCCTCGATGTCGTCGGCCTCGAGCGCGGCCAGTTTCCGTGGCGACACCTTGAGCGCCGCCGCCACCATGTCGATGTGCAGACCGTGGGCTTCCCGCGCCTCGCGCAGCATGTCGCCGGCCGTCATGTTCGTGCTGTCGCCGCCGACCAGGGGCACGGCGGCCGAAGCACCGAATTCACTCGCTCGCTCAATCATTGAAATTTCCGCGCTCGAACGCAATCGTCTCCCGCGACTGGGGGAAGCGCCGTTGCAACTGGGCCGCCAGTTGCGCCACCGCCTCGCGGTTGCCGAGCTGGCGTTCGATCTTGATGCCGAGCCACAGGGTTTCGGCGCTGGCCGACGGACTGTTGTTGACGCGGCGGATGTAGAACTGCGCCCGCGACCAGTCGTTGCGCTGGACCAGGATCGACGCCAGGTTGTAGCCGATCACCGGATTGCCGGCGTCGATCTCGTAGGCCTGCATCAGGCTGCGCTCGGCTTCGGCACGCTGCCCGGCCTTCAGCTGGCAGACGCCCTGCGTCATCAGCGTCTTGGCGCGGTCCGTGTAGTTGGGCACCGCGAGCGCGGCATTGAACTGCTGCTGCGCGTCGGCGAAACGGTTCTGCTGGCACAGCAGCCAGCCGTAGTTGTGAAGCACGTTGGGTTCGCGCGGATCGAGCGCGATCGCGCGGCGGAAGCTGTCTTCGGCCTGCGCGGGGTCGTCGAGCCGCATGTAGACCAGGCCGCGCAGATTGTAGGCGTCGGCGAAGTTCGGGTCCGCTGCCAGCGCCTGCTTGATCTCGTCGAGCGCGACCGTGGTCTGGCCTTGCTGGAAATAGCCGATGGCCAGTTCGATTCGCAGCTTGGCGCGCTTGCGGCCGTTGGTCTCGTCGGAGTCCGTCACGATGGCCGCGTCCTTGTTGGCCGACGTCTGCAGCACGCCATTGCGGGTGTTGATGCAGCCAGCCAGCAGGAAGACTGCAGCGACGCCGCAGGACACCTGCAGCACCAGCGCGCGTGCATTCGAAAAGGCCTTGCTCATCGGATCATTGCTCCTCGGCAGTGGGGGTGGCGGCCCTGGGAGGGGCCGGATGCAGGATCACGGTGCGCCGCTGCGCCATGCGCTCGGCCGCATGGGTACGGTCCTTGACGTCGCCGGCCAGTTGGCCGCAGGCGGCATCGATGTCGTCGCCGCGCGTCTTGCGCACCGTGGTGACGATGCCTGCCTCGCTCAGCACCTTGGCGAAGGCCAGGACCCGGGCTTGCGGCGAACGCAGCAGGCCCGACGCCGGAAAGGGATTGAAGGGAATCAGGTTGAACTTGCAGGACACGCCGGACGAGCGCACCAGCGCGAGCAGCTGTCGCGCATGCTCGGGCTGGTCGTTGACACCGTCGAGCATGCAGTACTCGAAAGTGATGAAGTCGCGCGGCGCGTGCGCGAGGTAGCGCTTGCAGGCCTCGAGCAGTTCGGCAATCGGATACTTGCGGTTCAGCGGCACGAGGTCGTCGCGCAGCGCATCGTTGGGCGCGTGCAGCGACACGGCGAGCGCCACCGGGCAATCGCCGCCGAGCCGGTCGATCATCGGCACCACGCCAGAGGTCGACACCGTCACGCGGCGGCGCGAGAGGCCGTAGGCGTTGTCGTCGAGCATGGTGCGCAGCGCCGGCACCAGCGCCGCATAGTTCTGCAGCGGCTCGCCCATGCCCATCATCACCACGTTGGAGATCACGCGTTCGGCGCGGCCCAGGTGCCTGCGCAGGAAATGCTCGGCAAACCACAGCTGGGCGGTGATCTCGCCGGTGCTCAGGTTGCGGCTGAAGCCCTGGTGGCCGGTCGAGCAGAAGCGGCAGCCGACGGCACAGCCGGCCTGCGAGGACACGCACAGCGTGCCGCGGTCGTCCTCGGGAATGAACACGGCCTCGACCGCGTTGCCGTCACCGACATCGAACAGCCACTTGATGGTGCCGTCGGCGGACTCGTGCTGCGTGATGACCGGCAGCGCCTCGACCCTGGCGCTGGTCGCGAGCTTCTCGCGCAGCGACTTGGCCAGGTCGGTCATCTGCGCGAAATCGCTCGCGCCCCGCTGGTGGATCCAGCGGAACAGCTGCGTCGCGCGGAAGCGCTTTTCTCCCAGCCGTTCGCAGAACGCGGCCAATCCCTCCAGATCGAAGTCGAGCAGGTTGGCCGTGGTCATATCAAACCCAAGTTGCGAACACCCACACAGACCCCAACGAGCCCGCAAGCGCAGCATTCCAGAAATACCGCGGAACCGGCTTTGCCGGGCCGCTGGTATTGCCCCCGGCGAGGGGGTGGGCGGCTACACGCAGTGAGCCAACCTGGGGGAGAGTCATTACCTGGCGTAGACGTTCAGGCCGGCAAAGAAGAAGCCGATCTCGACCTGGGCCGTCTCGGGCGCGTCGGAGCCGTGCACCGCGTTGGCATCGATGCTGTCCGCGAAGTCGGCGCGGATGGTGCCGGGAGCAGCCTTCTTGGGGTCGGTCGCGCCCATCAGGTCACGGTTCTTGGCGATGGCGTTGTCGCCTTCGAGCGCCTGCACGAACACCGGGCCGGAGATCATGAACTCGACCAGGTCCTTGAAGAAGGGACGCTCCTTGTGCACCGCGTAGAACTGCTCGGCTTCGGCGCGCGACAGGTGGATCAGCTTGGCGGCCACGATCTTGAGGCCGGCAGCCTCGAAGCGGGAAACGATCTTGCCGATGACGTTCTTGGCGACGGCGTCGGGCTTGATGATGGAGAGGGTGCGTTCGATGGCCATTGAAGTGTTTTCCTGAGAGCTTGAATCTGAATGGGTTCCGTCAGGGCCGCGACATGCGGGTTGCAAGCCTTGACAAAGCCTCTGATTTTAACCGGCGCGAAGGCCTTCCCCCGTCGTCGGCGGGAGAAAGGCCGTGCCGAGGCGCCGAAAATCAGCGGCCGCGGCGGCGCCCGCCGCCCGGGCCGCCGAAATTGCCACCGCCGCCGCCGCCGCCACCGCCGCCGCCGCC
>NZ_JBFUHO010000089.1:0-27258 GCF_056402355.1 Variovorax sp. P4_B11 | reverse complement strand
CTTCGGCCCGGTGGCGCCGGCCGCCTGGGCGTCGCGCGCGATCGGCTCGGTCGCCACCGCACGCGCCGCCGCCAGGGCCGCGAGCAGGCGGGGGCGCTGCGGATACGGTGCTTCGTCCAGGCCCAGACGCCCGCGCGCATCGCACTCGCAGGCCAGCAGCACGTCCTCGAAGCGCTCGGGCTTGCGGAAGGCGTCGCAGCGCTCGAGCAGCCGGACCGTCGCAGCGGCGCCGAGATCGCCGCTGCGGTGGATGTTGCCGTGCTCGCGCGCCACCACGTCGGCCAGTTCGCGCACCTCGACCGGCACCCGCCAGCGCTCGCACAGCGCGCGCAGCAGCGTCGCGCTGCGCTGTTCGTGGCCGATGTGGCGCGGCAGCGCGTCGGCCGGCGTGCTGCCCTTGCCGAGGTCGTGCACCAGGCAGGCGAAGCGCACGCCCAGCGGCGCCGCGAGCCTGGCCGCCATGTCGAGCACCATCATCAGGTGCACGCCGGTGTCGACCTCGGGATGGTGGGCTTCGGGCTGCGGCACCCCCCACAGGCGATCGACCTCGGGCAGCAGCACCGCCAGTGCGCCGCAGGCACGCAGCAGCTCGAACATGCGCGAGGGCCGCGCTTCCATCAGGCCGCGCGCGAGTTCCTGCCAGACCCGCTCGGGCACCAGCGCATCGACCTCGCCAGCCTCGACCATCTCGCACATCAGGGCCATGGTTTCCGGTGCCACCTGGAAATCGGCGAAGCGGGCCGCGAAGCGCGCGACGCGCAGGATGCGCACGGGGTCCTCGCGGAAAGCGTCGGTCACGTGCCGCAACTGCTTTTGCTGCAGGTCGCGCTGGCCATGGAAGGGGTCGATCAGGTCGGCCGGATCGAGGTCGAGCCGGTCGGCGGCGGCGATGCGCTCGGCCGGCAGCGCGATGGCGTTGATCGTCAGGTCGCGCCGTGCCAGGTCCTGCTCGAGCGTGACGTCGGGCGCGGCGTGGACGACGAAGCCGCGGTAGCCCGGCGCGCTCTTGCGCTCGGTGCGGGCCAGCGCGTATTCCTCGCGCGTCTCGGGATGCAGGAAGACCGGGAAGTCGCGCCCCACGGGCAGGTAGCCGCGCGCCGCCATCTGCTCGGGCGTGGCGCCGACCACCACCCAGTCGTGGTCGCTGCCGGCGCGGCCGAGCAGGGCATCGCGGATCGCGCCGCCGACGAGATAGGTTTGCATGCGCCGAGTCTAGGCGCAGAGGCCGTGGCGCAGGCGCTCAGCGCCCGCTGCGGTACGGCTCTTCGAACGGCAGGAAGTCCTTCTCGGCCAGCGCCTCGTCGATCCAGGCCTTGACGCCGGGCAGCGACTGCACGCGGTCGATGTAGGCCGTGATGGCGGCCGGCACCGGCAGCCCGTAGGTCTTGATGCGCGTGCCGATCGGTGCGAAGTACGCGTCCGCGATGGTGAATTCGCCGAACAGCAGCGGCCCGCCGTGCTGCGCCAGCAGTTCGCCCCACATCTGGACGATGCGTTCGAGATCGGATTTCACGTCCGGCTGCTCGCGCAGCAGCCTCGCGCCGACCTCGGGCAGCGAAGCCTCGATGTTCATGCCGCAATGGCCGCGCAGCCCACTGAAGCCCGAGTGCATCTCGGCGCAGAGGCTGCGCGCGCGGGCGCGATCGGCCGCTGCCTCGGGCCACAGCTTCTTGTCGGGATGGGTCTCGGCCAGGTACTCGGCAATGGCCAGGGTGTCCCAGACCACCAGGCCGCCGTCGACCAGCACCGGCACCTTGGCGACCGGATTGAGCGCGCCGATGGCGCTCTTGAACTGCGAGCCGGCGTCGAAGGAGTCGAAGCGCATCCTCACTTCCTCGAAGGGGATGCCGGCCTGCTTCATCAGCACCCAGGGCCGCATCGACCAGGACGAGTAGTTCTTGTTGCCGATGTAGAGCTGGGTCATGGCGGTCCTCCGGAGTGATGCAAAGCCTTCCATGCTAGCGGCGTCGCGCGCCGCGATTGATGCCATCGCGAACCGGAATTGATGCGCGGTTCGCGTCGCTCAGCCGGCCGGGAGGTCGGGAGCGCGCGGCGGCGCCAGGTCGACCGTCGGCGGCAGCACGGGGGCGCCGCCGTGCCAGCGGCGCACGGCGCGCTGGAAGAACATGCTGTTGGGGATCTTCAGCGTCGTGCCCTGCTGCGCGCTGCCGCTTTCCTCCAGCGTGGTGAAGACCAGGTTGATGTCCAGCACGCGGCCCTTGAGGCCCGGCTTCTCGCCGTTCTCCAGCACCTCCACCGTGTCGCCGGGCCAGAACATGCGCGTGGTGAAGATCAGCAGCGCGCAGAAAATGTTCGACAGCACGCTCCAGGCGGCGAAGAAGGCCACCGCGCCGACGGCGGCGAAGCTCGTGAAGGCGGTCCACAGCACGGTGCCCGAGACGCCCAGCCGCTCCAGGCCCCACAGCAAGGCGCCGCCATAGATCAGGAAGGCGATCGTGCGGCGCGTGATCAGGGCCACGTTGCCGGGCAGCGCATAGCCCGTGGTCACGCGCAGGATCAGCCGGCGCGCGAGCCTGTATGTCAGCCAGGCGGCCAGCAGGATCAGCGCCACCTGCGCCACGGGGATGATGATCTCCAGCCATTCGGCGGCCCAGCCGGGCAGCTGGGCACGCAGGCTCTGCAGGGTTCGGTTCACTCCCTACTCCCCTCCTCAGGGCAGGTCTTTGTTGGGCTCGGGCTCGCTGGCGTTGCGCGGGCCCACGCTGCCCAGGCGCGACTTCAGCGACTGCGGCTGGCCGCTGATCACCGCGGCGTAGTTGGTGGTGTTCGCGAGCACCTTCTTGACGTAGTCGCGGGTCTCGTTGAAGGGGACGTTCTCGGCCCAGATTGCGGCCTCCATGGTCGGGCCGTTGCGCCAGTTGCGGGGCCGGCCCGGGCCGGCGTTGTAGGCCGCCGCAGCCAGGGCCATCGAGCCGTCGAAATCGTCGAGCGCGAGCTTGAGGTAGTTGGTGCCGATGGTGATGTTGGTCTCGCGCTCGTTGAGCTGGCCCGGCGTGAAGTCGCCCAGGCCGATCTTCTTGGCGGTCCAGCGCGCGGTGGCCGGCATCACCTGCATCAGGCCGGACGCGCCGACGCCCGAGCGAGCGTCCATGATGAAGCGGCTTTCCTGGCGGATCAGGCCGTAGACGTAGGCCGGGTCGAGGCCGATCTCCTGGCTCTTGCGCAGCACCGTGTCGTGGAAGGGCATCGGGAAGCGCTGCTCGACGTCGATCACGCCCTTGGTGCGTTCGCTGGTGTTGATGCAGCGGTCCCAGACCTCGCGCTGGCAGGCCAGGTCGGCGGCGGCCAGCAGCTCGCGGTCGCCCATGCCGCCCTTGTCGTGCAGGTTGGTGGCGTAGTTCCACTCGCGCGTGCCCTCGGGGCGCAGCCCGATCATGATCGCGTACAGCGCGCGGCTGAGCGCGGGGTTGCTGCGCGCGGCGGCCTTTTCCTCCGGCGTGAGCGGGGCCGGCCGGGTCGGCACGGCGGCGCGCTGGCCCAGTTCCTCCAGCGCCAGCAGTTCGTAGAAGCCGCGGGTCCCGGCGATGCTCTCGAACAGGATGTGGGCCTGGTCGCGGCGCGCGTCGCCGCCGCCGGCGAGCAGGGCGCGGGCCTTCCAGTAGACCCAGGTCGGGTCTTGCTGCTGGGCCTCGCTCATGGCGTCGATGGCCGCCTGCACGTCTTTCCAGCTGCGGGTGCGCAGCGCCGCGCGGGCCTTCCAGGCCAGCATGTCATCCGTCAGGTCGCCGAGCTTGGTGACGTTGGCGAAATAGCCGCTGGCCAGCGGCGAGAGCTTGGTGGCGAACTGGCGGCCGATGGCGCCCCAGAGCCAGTTGCGCTCCTCGTTCGACAGGGTGGTGTCCCATTTGCCCTCGAGCTGGTATGCGGCCACGGCCGGGTCGGCCACTGTCATCTTGATCAGGGCCAGCACCACCAGCTCGCGGCGCGACTTGGCGACCGCGGTGGCGCGGCCGGCCAGGAACTTGGCCGGGTTGGCGTTCATTTCGTCGAACAGCCCGATGGCATCCGGCGCCACCAGCGTCACGGCGGCGCGGGCCGCCTGCGGACGGTTGGCCTCGATCGCCAGCCGCGCCTTCTTCCAGGCGTCGTTGGGCGACATCAGGCGGGCGCCGATCATGCGGTCGGCGGCGGTCAGGCAGCCGTCGTCGAGTTCGCGCTGGGCGAACCAGTTGCGCCGTACCTCGTCGGCCTGGGCCTGGGTCGCGCTGGCCGAGCGCAGCGTCTCGACCAGGATCGCGTAGCAGCGCACCTGGGCATCGTCGTTCATGCGGAAGTCGGGGTGCAGCGCGCCGAAGCTGTCCCAGTCGCGGCGCTGGCCGGCCAGCAGCAGCCAGTCGTTGCGCATCCGGTCTTCCTGGTAGGTGCCGCCATAGCGGGCCAGGAAATCCTGCACTTCCTGGGTGCTGGCCTCTCCGAGGCGGGCCTTCAGTTCCCAGTAGGCGGCCCAGGGTTCGAGCGCATGGCCGAGCGCCTGCGGCAGCAGCCCGGTCAGCCGGGCCTTGTCGCCGCGCTGGGCAGCCTGCTTCATCTGCAGCAGCACATCGTCGCCGCCGCTTTGCGCGCGGGCCGGCTGGAGTGCCGCGGCGGCGGCCAGGACGAGCGAAAAAGCGAGGGTGGAAAAAGAGGCGCGGGGGAGGCGCCGCGCGGATGCCAAAATGCTTGCGAACTGCATCGGGGGATTATGGACAAGTCAAAGGGTGCCGACACCTCGGAAACGGCCACTTTTCTCAAGGGACAACTGCGCGCGGCGCTGGTCGAGCAGCGCCTCGCCATGCCCGACCGCCTTGCGCGCGCCGACTTGCTGCAGCGCGTGATGCGGATCTGGCTGGTGGGGCGGCCGGACACCGTGATCGGCGCCTACTGGCCGATCAAGGGCGAATTCGACCCGCTGCCGGCGCTGCACCGCTGGAAAGAGGATGGCGAGCTGCTCGACGAGCCGCAGCGCCGCCGCATCGGGCTGCCGGTGGTCGACCGGGTCCACAAGACGCTGACCTTCCACGCCTGGTATCCGGGTTGCCCGATGGAGGACGACGCCTTCGACATCCCGAAGCCCAAGGACACCGAACTGATCGTGCCGACGCTGCTGTTCGTGCCCTGCCTGGGCTACAGCGCCGGCGGCTATCGGCTGGGCTACGGCGGCGGTTTCTACGACCGCACGCTGGCGGCGCTGGAGCCCCGGCCGTTCACGGTCGGGCTGGGCTTCGCGAACGGCTTCATCGACGATTTCGAGCCGGAGGCGCACGACCTGCCGCTCGACGCCATCCTGAACGACAACGGCGTGGTCTGGCCGATAGGATGAGCTCGCCCCCAGGTTGCCCGGCACTGCGTGTCCGGGCGCCCACCCCCTACCGGGGGCAACACCGGCGGCCTGGCGAAGCCGGTTCCGCGGTAGAACTATTGCTCGCCCCCAGGTTGCCCGGCACTTCGTGTCCGGGCGCCCACCCCCTACCGGGGGCAACACCGGCGGCCTGGCGAAGCCAGTTCCGCGGTGTTTCACGAAGGGGCCTGGCTGCGCCGGCCGCGTGAAGACTAATCCAGCTGATCCACGGTGTCGGGGTCCGGCACCTCGCCGATGGTCTCGCGCGTGGTGGCGGCCTGGCCTTGCAGCCATTCGCAGAAGGCCTGGATTTCGGGCCGCGGCGCGCTGCGCGGGCCGGTGATCAGCCAGTAGGCCATCGGGGAATCCATCCGGTGCTGCGGCAGCACCTCCACCAGGTCGCCGTTGGCCAGGCTCTCGGCGATCAGCGAACTGCGCGCCAGCACCACGCCCTGGCCCGTGAGCGCGGCCTGGACCATCTGGTAGGCATAGTTGAAATAGAGCCAGCGCCGGGGCTGGGCGCGCGGCATGTCGTTGACCTCGAACCAGCGCCGCCAGGTCAGCCATTCGAGGTGCGTGCGGTGGGCGTCGCCGGCTTCGATCAGGGTGAAGTGCGCGATGTCGGGCGGCGCCTTGATGGCCGGGTTGCTCTTGATCAGCCAGGGGCTGGCCACCGGCGTGATCGTTTCGCCGAAGAGGCGCAGCGCCCCGGCCGGCATGTTCTCGCGCGGGCCGTAGCGCAGGGCGATGTCGACGTCGGCGATGTCCATGTCGAGCGCCACGTCGCTGGCATCGATGCGGATGTCGATTTCGGGGTTGTCGCGCTGGAAGGCCTCGAGGCGCGGGATCAGCCACATCGAGGCGAAGGAGGCGAAAGTCGTGAGGGACACGCTCTTGCGGCCCGCGTTCTGCCGGATCTGGCGCACCGCACCGTCGATCCGAGGCAGCGACTGCTGCACCGCCAGCAGCAGCTGGGCGCCGGCGCCCGTGAGTTCGACCGCCCGCGTGTGGCGCAGGAACAGGCCGACGCCGACCTCTTCCTCGAGCGACTGGATCTGCCGGCTCACGGCCGACTGGGTCAGCGCCATTTCCTCGGCGGCGGCGCGGAAATTCAGATGCCGGGCGACCGCCTCGAAGGCGCGCAGATGGCCGGCGGAGATCGGGCGGGAGCGCAGATGGGTCTGGGAATGCAGCACGGCGAGCCTTGGCCGAAGGTTGGATTGATGCGAAACCGGAATCAGTAGGCTACCGCGTTTTCATTGGACTGCCAACGAGCGGAGGAAGATCATTCATTCCCGAAGCGCGCCATTGCGCACAGTCACCTCAGGAGTCCACACCATGTCCGTTGCTTGCACCTCTTCATCGCTTCCGTCCGCCGTCCTGGCCCGCCCGGCTGCCGTGCCGCCAGCCGTGCGCCGCGGTGCCTGGCAACTCGATGCCGGCCATGCAATGAGCCTGAAGGCCGCCAGCGCGAGCGTGCTGCGTGTCCGGCAGGGCCGGGTCTGGGTGACCCGCGACGCCACCGCCCACGCCGGCAGCGAGGATCTGGTGCTGGCCCCGGGCGAGTCGCTGGCGGTCGCGGCCGGCGAACGCATCGTGATGGAGCCGTGGGACAGCAACGGCGCGACCTACAGCTGGGACGCCGCCTGAGCTGATGGCGCGCCGGGCCGCCTCAAGGCGGCCTGGTGCCCGTTCGGGGGCAGCGCCCCCGGGCCTGCAGGACGCGTCTGCCAACGGCCCACACGCACGGCCACCACGTCGGGTGGCTGGCGGCGTGCGAGGAGAAGCTGATCGATGACAAGCTCGTGACCCAGGAGACCCTGGGCGACAACTTCGAACGGCCGATGCAGCCGGCGCCGTCGATCCGAGCGGTGCCCCTCCACCTTCGCGTATCGTAGAGCCCTTGCCCGGTTCCGGGTCCGATCCCTTTCGCTCCCGGCCGACGCCGGCCCTCATGACCGACGCCTTTCGCCCGTGAACCTTCTTGCCCGTCTGCGCCAGATCGCCATGGTCGGCGGCGTCGAATCCTTCTCCGTGGTTGCCGGCGGCATTGCCGGCCTGCTGGTCGTCAACGTGTTGCCCAAGGACCAGTACGCGGCCTACACCTTCCTGGTCGCATGCCTCACCCTGCTGCTCGGCGTCACCGACCTGGGGCTGGCCCATTGCTGCCTGCCGGTGGTCGGCCAGCGCGCCCGCGAAGTGCCCTGGGTGGTCGGCGCCTGCCGGCAGGTGTTTCGCAGGCGCTGGATGCTGCTGGGCGCCGGCGTCGTGATCGTCGTGCCCTACTGGTTTCTGAGCTCGCGCGACCACGGCTGGCTCGACCGCGGCTACCTGCTGGCCTCGCTGTTCGCGTTCGCAGCCGTCGTGATCACCCTGCGCGAGCACTACCTGGGCACGGTGCTCACGATCCTGGGCCACGTCACGACCTTGAGCCGGGTCGGCTTGACGGCGACCGTGGTCCGCATCGCGGTCGTCTGCACGGTGCTCGTCCTGCCGCTCGGGTCATGGTCGGTGGCCGGCATCGTCGCTGCCACCGGGGTCGCCAGCGCCGTCAGCATCCTGCTCATCCGTCGCGATTTCGCGGCGCGCCAGATCGTGGAAACCAGGTTGGACGCCGCTGACGCGAAGCGCGTGGATGCGCAGGTGATCCGGATCGCCAAGCCCCTGGTGCTGCCGGCGATCTTCTACCAGTTGCAGGGGGTCATCACGGTGTTCCTGGTCTCGCTCTTCGGGACTTCCAACATGGTGGCGGAGGTCGGTGCCTTCGGGCGGCTGGCGATGGCGCTGATCGTGGTGGACCGGGTGACCAACATCCTGCTGTTCCCGGCGATCGCGCGCACGCCGGCCGGGGACGGGCTTCGCATGATCATGTGGCGGGCCCACCTGAGCTACCTCTGCATGATGGCGCTGGCGCTGTTGAGCGCCTACGTCCTGCCCCAGTACTGGATCCTGCTGCTGGGCGAGAAGTACCGCAACATGGAACCGCTGGTCTGGATGATGTTCCTGTCGTCGATCCTCGCCAACGCTGCCGGCTTCGCCTTCCGCTCGTTGACGGTGCGCGGCGCGACCTCGGGCCAGAGCTACAGCATCCTGGCGACGCTGGCGATCCAGGTGCTCTACCTGGCCGTGATCGGCATCAGCGACCTGCGTTCGGTGCTGGGCTTCGCCATTGCGACCGGCGTCGCCAGTTTCGGCTACCAGTACGGCCTGCTGGTCCTGCGATGGCGACAGTGGGGCGCAGCGCCTCAGGTCCGGCCGTAGACGCGTCCGATGAGGCTGGCGATCGCGAGTCCAACGCGCCGCTGGGCCAGGGCACCGTCCGAATACACCTTGATCGGCGAATTGGCGAAGCGGTAGTACGCCTTGCTGGCGAGTGACGGCGGACGGCCGCCCAGTGCCTGGCGGACATGGCGGCCATGCCAGGGCTTGACCGAGCCGATCGCGTGCGACAGGTAATAGCCGCCGGGCGCGAAATCCATGGCTTCCGGCCCCGCCGTGTTGAGCGGCGCCTCGCAGACGGTGAGCGCGAAGTTCAATGCGTCCTGGTCGGTCGAGTGGAACAGCGTCGCGGACCCCCCGGCCTTCAGCGTCTTGGCGTTCGCGTTGTGCGTTACCACCAGGTCGCACAGGCGTCGCCAGAGGTCCAGGAAACCGAGGTGCTGGCGCGAGACCGCGATGAAGCCGGCGTTGTAGTAGCGCTCGAGCGCCCGCCGGGGCGTGATGCCGTGTGGAGCGAAGAAGCGATTCCACAGCAGTCGCTTGGGATGCCGGGCCGGAAAGCAGGCGTTGACGTCCTCGACCAGCGAGATCCCGTCCTCGGTGAACCAGCCCATGAACGAGGGCCAGTCGCACTTGACCACGATGTCGGGGTCCACGTAGGCGACCACGGCCGCGTCCGGCGCATGCCGTTCCAGCATTTCGCGCAGGAAGGTCGGCTTGTAGTAGGTGAAATGGAGCGGCGTGTCCAGTTCCAGCAAGCGCAGCCTCAGCGTCGGCGCGACCTGGAGCTCGCCGGTGGCCTTCCGGTAGCCGGGCGCATCGAGGATCCATGCGGGGAGTGGGCCCCGGAACCCCACCCACAGGTCGCCGACGTAGCCTGAAGCGATCAGGGAGTTGGAAAGCGCCGCCACACCGAAGTGGTAGTTTCCCTCGAAGAGTGTGCAGAGTGTGATGTTCATGAAGCGTCAAGGAAATCGTTGCCGAGTGTAAACAAATGTTCTAAATCCGCCGAGGACCGCGCTCGGCGTTCATTGCGGGGCCGCCAGCGCGCGCAGGTCGTCCTCGTAGCGCTGCAGCCTTCGCGCGGCCTGTTCGCGCTGGGTCGCGCTGGTCTGGTTGTGAAGCGCAGCGATGGTCGCGCAAGACTCCTGCCGCATCCTGCGCTGGCGATCGCGCGCGGGTCCGGGCGGCGGCTCGGCGATCCGCATCACGTAGCTGTGGAGCGCTGCCTGTGCTTCGGCAGGTGGCTGTTTCGCGGCCAGGAATCGGCCCAGCAGCGCCAGCGCCTCCCGCTGGCGCTGTCGGCGCTCCGTGTCCAGTTCGCGCGGATCGAAAGCGGATCGCTCCACCTGCTGCCGCAGCAGCGCGCGTTGCCCGGCGTCGAGCCGGCCGTAGAAGTCCTCGCTGCGATCGAGGAGCTGGTCGTAGCGCCTTTCTCGCTGCTGGGCCGGACTGCGATCGAGCCAGTCTCTTCTGTATTCGTCGTTGATCTTTCCGTACTTGCGGGCGAGGTGTTCCACTTGCGCCTCGCTGAGGCTGAGCGCCAGCGCGGTCCCTGCGGGCTCCGCCCGCTCGGCCAAGGCCAGCAGGCGCAGCCGGATCGCGTCGAACAGCACGCAGGCCTGGGCCGGTGTCAGGTCGGCGGGCGCCAGCGCTTGCGCCTCCTGCAGCAGGTCGGCGATCTTCGGCAGTTCCTCGCGCCGGTGCCAGGCCAGCAAGCGGCGCAGTTCGTCGCGTACCTGCGGCGTCTGGGCGTCGTCGAAGTCGACGTAGCCGTCGAGCCACCAGTAGCTGATCTCGGGCAGATTGTTGTAGGCCAGTTGGACGGCGCTGCAGGCCGAGAGCAGGGTGGCCAGGGCGATGGCGCCGATAATTCGCGCCAGCATTGCGCAACGTATTCGGGAAAGTGGCATGGATCAGATTCCGCAGGACAACCAGGAGCCTATCGACGTCGTCATCATGGCGGCGGGCAAAGGCACGCGCATGAAGAGCAGCCTGCCCAAAGTGTTGCATCGTTTGGGTGGGCGCGCGCTCGTGGCCCACGTGATCGACACGGCGGCCGGCATCGGCGCGCGCCACATCGTGGTCGTAACCGGCCATGGTGCGGCCGACGTCGAAGCCGCCCTCGAAGGCGCCGTGGCCGGCGTGTCGCCTCGGTTCGCGCGCCAGATGCCGCAGCTCGGGACCGGCCATGCCGTGCAGCAGGCGGCCCCGCTCCTGCCCGACGACGGCACGGTGCTGGTGCTGTCGGGCGACGTGCCGCTGATCAGTGGCGACACGCTGCGCGCACTCGTGGCCGAGAGCGCGGGCCGGCGGCTGGCGCTGTTGACGATCCGGGTCGACGACCCCAAGGGCTACGGCCGCATCGTGCGGGTGCAGGGCGGCCTCGATGCCGAGGGCGAGGTCCAGTCGATCGTCGAGGAGAAGGACGCCAACGAGGCGCAGCGCGCCATCCGCGAGATCTACAGCGGCGTGATGGCGGTGCCGGCGCGGCTGCTCAAGACCTGGTTGGCGCGGCTGGACAACAAGAACGCGCAAGGCGAGTACTACCTGACCGACGTCGTCGGCTTCGCGGCCGTGGACGGCGTGCCGGTGATCGCGCACCGCACCGACGACCCGCTGCAGGTGGCCGGCGTCAACAGCCCCGCTCAGCTGGCAGCACTCGAGCGCGCCTACCAGCTGCGGCAGGCCGAGGCGCTGATGGCGCAAGGCGTGCGGCTGGCCGACCCGGCACGCTTCGACCTGCGCGGCACGCTGGCCTGCGAGTCGGACGTGGAGATCGATGTCAACTGCGTCTTCGAAGGGGCGGTGTCGCTGGGTGCGGATGTCCGCATCGGCGCCAACTGCGTGATCGCCAACGCGCGCATCGAGACCGGTGCGGTGATCCATCCCTTCACCCACATCGACGGCGAGAAGGCCGGCGTGACCGTCGGCGCCGGCGCCCTGGTCGGACCGTTCGCGCGGCTGCGGCCCGGGGCCCGGCTGGGTGCCGAGGTGCACATCGGCAACTTCGTGGAAGTGAAGAACTCGACCCTCGCGGCCGGTGCCAAGGCCAACCACCTGGCCTACCTGGGCGACGCCACGGTCGGCCAGCGGGTCAACTACGGTGCCGGCAGCATCACGGCCAACTACGACGGCGCCAACAAGCACCGCACGATCATCGGCGACGACGTGCACGTGGGCAGCAACTGCGTGCTGGTTGCGCCGCTCACGATCGGCGCCGGCGGCACCGTCGGGGGCGGCTCGACCATCACCAAGAGCACCGAGCCCGGTGCGCTCACGATCTCGCGTGCCAGGCAGGCCAGCTTCCCCGGCTGGAAGCGGCCGCAGAAGGCGCCGAAGGCCTAGGGCGCGACGGGCCTCAGGCCGGGTCGGGCAGCGGCAGTTGCGGCGCGAACTTGGCGCGGTGGACGCTGAAGAAGGCCTTGACGTTGCGCACGTTGGCGTCGCTCGTGAACAGGCGCTGCGCCAGCGCCTGGTAGCCGGGCATGTCGCGCACGGTGACGATCAGCACGAAATCGGGACCGGGCGAGACGCGGTAGCACTGCTGCACCGCGTCGTCCGGGGCCACCCGCCGCTCGAAGGCCTCCAGCGAGCCGGCGTCCTGCCGGTCGAGCGAGACCTCCACCACCGCGGTCAGCAGCGGACCGATGCGCGCAGGGTCCAGGATCGCGACCTCGCTCTGGATCCATCCGCCCTCGCGCAGGCGACGCAGGCGGCGCAGGCAGGTCGGCGGCGAGATGTCGAGCCGCTGCGCCAGCGACTGGTTGCTCTCGGAGGTGTCTCGCTGCAAGGCGTCGAGCAAGCGAAGGTCCGTTTCGTCAACGTCAAGAAGTTTCATAATAAGATAAATTATGGAATAAATAATCTATAGGTTCGCATGATGAAATATTAAAACAAAAAATATCTGTGCATGATTCCATATTTCGTTTGACGAGGCCTACCATCGCGGCTCCAACCGAAGGAGCAGTTCCATGTGTGGCATCGTCGGCGCCGTTTCAGGCCGCAATATCGTTCCCGTCCTGGTTCAGGGCCTGCAGCGCCTCGAGTACCGCGGCTATGACTCCTGCGGCGTGGCGGTGCACGCCCAGGGGCTGCAGCGCGCCCGCACCACCTCGCGCGTGGCCGACCTGCTGGCGCAGGTGCGGGACGACCACATCGAGGGCAGCACCGGCATCGCGCACACGCGCTGGGCCACGCACGGCGCACCGGCGGTGCACAACGCGCACCCGCATTTCAGCCACGGCCCGGGCGCCGAAGCCGGGGCGGTCCGCCCCGGGCGGGTGGCGATCGTGCACAACGGCATCATCGAGAACCATGAGGCGCTGCGCGCCGCGCTGCAGGCCAGGGGCTACGTGTTCGTGAGCCAGACCGACACCGAGGTCATCGCGCACCTGATCGACAGCCACTACGACGGCGACCTGTTCGAGGCCGTGAAGACCAGCGTCAAGCAGTTGCAGGGCGCCTACGCCATCGCGGCGATCTGCCGCGACGAGCCGCAGCGCGTCGTCGGTGCCCGCGCCGGCTCGCCGCTGATCCTCGGCGTCGGCCAGGAGGCCGGCGAGAACTTCCTGGCCAGCGACGCGATGGCGCTGGCCGGCGTGACCGACCAGATCGTCTACCTGGAGGAGGGCGACGTGGTCGACATCCAGCCGGGCAAGTACTGGATCGTCGACCGGGCGCACAAGCCGGTGGCCCGCACCGTGCGCACCGTGCAGGCGCACAGCGGCGCCGCCGAGCTCGGCCCCTACCGGCACTACATGCAGAAGGAGATCTTCGAGCAGCCGCGCGCGATCGCCGACACGCTCGAGGGCGTGGAAGGCATCGTGCCCGAGCTGTTCGACGGCGTCGGTGTCGATGGTGCGCCGGGCGCGGCCGCATGGCGCGTGTTCAAGGAGATCGACAAGGTGCTGATCCTGGCCTGCGGCACCAGCTACTACAGCGGCTGCACCGCCAAGTACTGGCTCGAGGGCATCGCGAAGATCCCGACCCAGGTCGAGATCGCGAGCGAGTACCGCTACCGCGACTCGGTGCCCGATCCGAGGACCCTGGTCGTGACCGTCAGCCAGTCGGGCGAGACGGCCGATACGCTGGCGGCGCTGCGGCACGCGCGCTCGCTGGGCATGGCGCAGACGCTGACCATCTGCAATGTCGCCACCAGCGCCATGGTGCGCGAATGCAAGCTGGCCTATATCACGCGGGCCGGGGTCGAGATCGGCGTGGCGTCGACCAAGGCCTTCACGACGCAGCTGGCGGGGCTGTTCCTGCTGACGCTGGCGCTGGCGCAGGCCAAGGAGCGGTTGAGCGAGGCCGACGAGGCGCGCTACCTGAAGGAGATGCGGCACCTGCCGGTGGCGCTGCAGTCGGTGCTGGCGCTGGAGCCGCAGGTCATCAGCTGGTCGGAGGACTTCGCGCGCAAGGAGAACGCGCTGTTCCTCGGGCGCGGGCTGCACTATCCGATTGCGCTGGAAGGCGCGCTCAAGCTCAAGGAAGTGACCTACATCCACGCCGAGGCCTACGCCGCTGGCGAGTTGAAGCACGGCCCGCTGGCGCTGGTCACCAGCGAGATGCCGGTCGTGACCGTGGCGCCCAACGACGCGTTGCTCGAGAAGCTCAAGAGCAACCTGCAGGAAGTGCGCGCCCGCGGCGGCGTGCTTTACGTGCTGGCCGACGGCGACACGCGGATCGAGAACAGCGAGGGCATCCATGTGATCCGCATGCCCGAGCACTACGGGGCGCTGTCGCCGATGTTGCACGTGGTGCCGCTGCAGTTGCTGGCCTATCACACCGCGTGCGCACGCGGCACCGACGTCGACAAGCCGCGCAACCTGGCGAAGAGCGTGACGGTGGAGTAGGCAGAGTTGGCCAGGGCGAGGGGGGCGTAGGTTTACTAAAGTTGTGGGATCTTTTGCCTAGGGAGCACCGCCGCTTTTACTAAAAAACTGAGTTGTGGGATCTCTCGACTAAAAACTCCGGCTCGGGGGGCTCATCTTGGCCTGAGCGGCCGCGAGGGGCGCTAAGGGCAACGGAAGAGGGGAAGGTGGATGCGCCCTGGATGGGGAGGATGCACTGCCCGGCTGTTCGCGAGTAACTTCAGCTTGAGGACTGAAGGCAGCCGTTGAGGGACGGCCGCTTGACGCTCCACTCGGCGAACGCCTTCTCACACTGGGCGTCGAGCTGCTTTTTGGCAGCGCGAATAGTGCACTCCTCAGGTCTCGGCCTTGGCAAGCGGCAGCGAGATGCGCTTGAATCGCTCTCCGCCAAGAAACTCGAACTTTCTCTGAAAAAGCGCAGCGAGGCGGATGTCTGCGGTCGCGAAGAAGACCTGCTTTTCGCCACGCAGCGCCACCTCTCGCAGGTAGTCCAAGAAGGACAGCGTGTTCAGGTCGTCAATATGCGCCACCGGATCGTCTATCAAGATGACGGGTGGCGCCGACTTCGCGCTGTCGTTCAGCGCCAGGAAGATCGAGAGAGCCAGTGCCGCACGTTGCCCGGTACTCACTTGATTGACGGCATGGATCTTGTGAGTCGTTCGATTGACGATGAGCGCGTCGCTGCTGAAATCACCCAGCGAATATTCTTGGGGTGAGTGAATCTGCGCAAAGATGCTGCTGACCCTCTCTCGGATTGAATCGAAGGCTTCCTTCGTGGCATCCTCAAGTGAGTGCTGCTCCACCAGCTTGGTCAACGTCTCGCTGGCCCTCAAGAGATTCCCTCGCTTCTTCGTGTCCCCTGCAAGCAACTCACTTGTCGTCGCGAGTTCGCGGCTGCGTTGATCCAGATTGTTCCGAGCCTGACCGTCCGCCTGAACCGCGTGCCGGGCCTTGTCGAAGGCCAATAAGGTTGACTCAACAGCAGCACCGACGTCGTCGAAGCTCGCCGTTGGAGCAAGCGCCAACGCCGTGACGACGTTCACTGCATACTGAAAGGCTGCCTCGGTCAGCCTTAGCGTCCTTTCCAGCATTGCGACTCGAGGAACAGTGCCAGCTGCGACGGAGGCGCCCAGGGCGACGTTGAGCGCGTCATCAATCTGCTTCGCCAATGCCTGAGCGTTGGTCTTGCATTCCGCGGCTTTCGCCACGGCCTCGGTCGCCTTTTCCCCGAGGTCGGCCAGGAAGCCCACGATTTCTGACTGGCTATTGACATCGACGCCGGATGGAAGCGTCGGTGCAATGCTCTCGTCGCGAAGTCGCTCCCAGCCCTCGGTCTGAAGTCCTTGTGCCTGCAGATCCCGAAGCAAGCCCTGACGAATCTGAACCTCGCCCGCCGCCGCGGCTAGAGCCGCGGCCGCCGCCCCAGCACTTTCAAGCAAAGAGCCGCAGGACGTGTTGAGCGGGATCTGAGACACCGTTGCAAACCTTGCGAGCGCGCCAATCGTCGTCGTGTCCTGGAGGCATCGGGCCGACTGCTCCCGCGCGATTTGCAGGTTTCGCCTAAAGCTCTCGGTCGCCCCAGCCTCCTGCGATGCAACGAGTTCGTCTAGCCGCAAGGACAGATCGGACGGGACGTGGTCGGTCTTGCAAACCGGGCACCGGGAGACTTCGCCACTTCGCTCAATGTAACCAACAGCTGCGTCGTGGAGGTCTCGCCGAAGCGTTTGCAGTGACTGACCCAGCTGCGTCGACTGAGCCAGCGCAACCTGCGCCTGCTTCTCGTGCTCCTGAGAGCTAGCGAGGCGCTCTGAGGCGATCTCCTGAGCATCGCCAACTCCCACCGCAACGTAGTCTGCAGCCAAAGGTGGGAGCGACTCGCCAGGCCAGTCGCGCAACACCCGGCGAAGCTGAGCGACTCGACTATTTGACAGCTGCAGGTCCCCAGCGAGTTCGGGAACACCAGCCTCGAGCAAACGGATCCAGCGTTCCAGCAGAGCCTTCTGCACTTCGTTCGCCTCAACGAACCTGAGCTCGTCTGCCTCGCGCTTCAACAGGATGTCACGCTCTCCCCCGAGCTTTTTGACCGTGTCTAGCGCCTCCTGCATGCGACGAATGCGTCCCTCGATGATTTCGGTCGTGAGCGGGGTCTCGACGACTGCCGACTGAATCCGACCAATGTCTTGACGCAATGTCTCAAGCTTGACCCTGTCAGTCTCATCGAGGCCACCGTCGACCGTGACTGGCCACGCCGGTGCGAGATTGCGAAGGCTCTCCCGATAGGCCGTCACCAAGTTGGTCGCCTCAGAAGGGGTCGACTTCAAACGCTCGACTTCGGCCTGGAGCAATGCCATCGACTGTTGCTGCTGGGGCAGCCGTTCGGTCAGTGTCTTGATCCGGCCCTTCAACTCTTCGTGCAGCTTGGAGAGGTATTCCCAGAGGCCAGACGTCTCCGAGCCGACCAAGAGCTTGTCCAGATCCTCCCGGATGTCCTCCGGCTTCTCCGCTGTCGACAGGCGAAACGCCGCATCTGTGTCCAAGAAATTGAAACGGGTGAAGGCTTCACTTAGAGCCGTCGCCTGGAAATCCGCGCGGCCGTACCACTTGTTGTTTCTGGCCTTCAACACAGCAGGCGTGGCTTCTGCCGAGATTTCTACAAGCGTGCCATCGCCGTTCTCGAACTTGCCCTTGACACCAGACACCAATGCGCTGCTATCACGTCGAATCCGACCACAGTAGAGGGCCTCTATCGCTTCGAGCAATGACGTCTTCCCGGTTCCGTTTGACCCAAGAATCAAATTAACGTTGCCAAACGAAAAGTTGAACCCGTCACTCGCCGGCCTGAAGGACTTAATCGAAACGATTCGAAGCATCCCCCGACCCAGCGGGTCGCGAACAGCACGAGGTACAGCCCGCGTAGGCAACGCTGCAAAGGCGTCACCATCTGCAATCTTGTCCAGAGTCGTCCTGCGTGGCGGCTGGCTCAGCAACAGGGCAAGGGACCCCTCCGTCAAGAGGTTTGCCCAAACCTGATCCACGTCGCCCAGCGGCGGCGCAGCGGTGCTCTCGTTTGCCGCTGGCTCACCCAGACGCAGCGCCAGATCGTCCGGCGCGATGACGAACTTGCGAGCGAAATGCCTGTCGCCCTCAATGCGGCTCTTGGCGCTCACGTATCTGTCGTTCCCAGTCGAATTTGGGCCTGCGACGAAGTACATGTAGCTGTTCCATCGCAAATCACCTTCAGAGTTGAAGAACTCCGACCCCAAAAGGTTTTCCTGGAACGACGTCAAGTCATCTGACCGCTGGACAATCTCGTCCGAGAGATCAAAGTAGGCCACGGCATAGGGCCGGCCTTCGTGGCGGCGCTCGGCGCGCAACACTCCACTACCAAGCTCCGTTACGTGCTCGAGACGCCTGGAGATGACGCTGCGGATGTCCTCGACGGTTGTCATGTGCGTCTCGATACTTAGTTGGTGTCGGTATTCAAAATGTCGCGTTCGTCTTCGAGCGCGTCGTCGTATCGCGTAAGGCCAGGCAGCCTCGCGAACGCCAACTCCCCGTATTGCCTGTACAGGAGGCACAGCCGCTTCTGATTGTCGCCGCCCTGCCGGCGCAGCAGGTCGATGAGCTTCGACGCCGCGTTCTCAAGGTCGCGATCACGCGGGTTGTCACCCAGGTAACAAACAAGCGCAGGCCTTGCTTCGTCACCGTGGACGTTGAACGGCCGACTCGCCGCGTCCCACTCGATTCTTGATGCCTTACCCACGCCCTGAATCTGAGCAGGCCACTCGTCGCGACGGTTCAGTTCATGTCGCAACTGAGCGACGGCCTGCAACCTCCGGTGTCGGAATTCCGCGGGCTTGTCGCCGGTGTCTTGCACGACGGTCATGCGCTGTACCAGCTCGTCGGCATCGATCTGAAACGAGTCGATCCTCGAAAGCTGCCGCCACTCGTCGCCTCCAGCGATGGCTCCTGCGGACAGCGCCAGCAACCGTTCGACGTTCAGCGGGCTCTGCGCGCCATGGCCCGGCAAGGCGGCAGCCGCATCAGCATTGGCTGCCATCAGCTCGTTGAAGCCAGCGCTTGGCTGGCTGGCCTGACCGACCCACGACGCATTGCCCGCGTTCCACTCGTAGCGAGACGTTCCTGATGGCCCATTCCTGTTGGCCAATACCGCCGCGCCCCTGGTCATCACCTTGGGAACGCGACACTCGAACACCGCTTCGTCGTAGTCGAACACAAGCGCGTGACGCCGCTCTTTCATGTACGTGTAATAGAGCCCGTTCTCGTGGTTCGGAAGGACAACGGCGTCTGCCTGCGCACAAGAGTCCTTGGGTAGATACCAGGTTGAGCCGCCAACCGCGGGCCATGCGTGCGTCTTACCCGCGTCATCGTGCTGGACAATCGTTCGTGCCCAGTTGAGGCAGAGGATGTGGCACTCAGAGGCCCTCGCGTCAAGCCTGAACGCCTCAGCGCGATACTTGCGGTACGTGTCGTTTCTCGGCGCAGGATTCAGCTGGATGTGAATGACGGTAGAACGATCAACGAGATCCGCGATTTTTGCATCGTCTACCGCCAAGGCGTCAGAGCAGATGAGTGTCACAAGACTGAGCGTCCCACATCCACCGCGCAAGCGATATACCGTCGTCCCGCGCCTGAGCCCGGCCTCTTCCAGGAACAGGTCGTCTCTCGACGGACATGTCTTGAACTGCACAAGGACGACGACGCAGTCCTGGCCGTTTGAGCGCTTCGAACTGAACACCAACGCAACGGGGTCCAGCAAATGTCGATCGGCCGCCAGTTGTTCGAGCGGCTCGTAGATGACCTCGCAATTGGCTGGAGCCTCCGCCTTGAAGCGAGCCAGCTCTTCCCCGCGGATGCTCTCGCACCCCAGAACCCAAAGGCTGCCAAGCTGCGGCGTGAGACCGGTATCCATGAGCTCCTTCAACGCAGCCCACGGAGTGAAGTATTCAGGCGCGACCGCCATATGTGCACCGCGGTCAAGTGCCAAGCGCGCGAACGCCAATGCTTTAGCAGCGCTGATACTCTGATCCAGCGCGCCGATTCGACCTTCGCCGCCCAGAATCGGCCCACTTGGTTGAAGCAGCAACGACGTGTAGCTGGCCTCCGTCGGCTTAAGCACTTCGAGCTCAGGCGATTCGATGCCTAAGCCGTTCAGTACCTCGCGTGCCTCTTGTATCCGCATGCCAACCATCTCCCCGCTTCGGCGCCGACCGACGCAGCTTCTATATTGTTTTGACTGTGGTCTTGCGTGGCCTACAAGTCAGCAAATTCGCGCCCGTCGCAACGCGCGACGCGCGGCGGGTCGAGACCCTAACAACCTCTGTAAAAATGTAAACTCCCAGCCGCACCCGACATGCCTTGGGGACCGTCCCTGGCTGCCCGGCGACTGTGAGTGCCGATATTAAGACGACCCGCTTCAACTCCATAGCTGACGCAGTGAATTCGAGAAGCCTCGCTATCCGCTACAAGAGAGGGTTCGACTACCCGCGGCAGCAGGGGCCTCAGGGCCTACGATGCAAGTTCTGGCATCCGCAAACGTTGTCCCTGGCGCTCTGACACCGTGTTCGGCTGGCAAGTATTCGGTTGCGAGGGGCATCCTCGGCAGCATAACCGTCGGCCGATATGACCGGGCGCGGTGGGCCCACTGGGGCAGGACGGGCCTTGGAGGCACTGCGTCGCTGACGGCTATGTAGCGGCCGCAGCCCCGAGGACGGCGCTTCGAAAACAAAAGCGACGCCAACGGGCAACCCGAAAGCCGTCATTGGGGATCGGCTGCTTGTTGGCCGATCGCTCAGCATTGCGTCCCCAACGACAGCTACCGCTGCATAGCAGCCGCCGATGCTGTGCTCGACGGTTGAACCCAGCCTCCCTGTATCGAATTTTCGGCTAGTCCGAAAGCATTCATCGTGGCTAGTAGCCCACAGCCGGCTGTGCAGTTCTCCTCAGTTTTGTGGAGGTGAATATGCCTCTCCGCAGCTTGCGGGCCGAATGGCTCAAAGAATTGCCGATGCCCCGTCGAAGAAAAGCCAGCCCCGCCGAGAACCTGATCGACCTGGTCGCGCTGATGCCCTGGTACGTTGGCGTCGTCCTGGCCATCGTCAGCTACATGTTGCTTAGTCAGATAGCTGCAGCGCCATTGGTTGCGCCCAAGCCGGGTGACGTGACCGGTGCGATGGTCGGGGCCGTCTGGCGCGGCCTTGCCTCTGCCGGGCAATATATCTTGCCGCTCATCTGCATCGTAGGTGCTGCGGCTTCGATCTGGCGGCGCAGTAAACGTCGATCTTTAATGGACAGCGCGACGCGTTCCGACGCCGCTGGCGGCTTAGATGGGATGAGTTGGCGTGAATTCGAGATGCTCGTTGGCGCGGGGTTCCGCCTGCAGGGCTACACCGTTGCGGAAAACCACAAGCCAGGCCCGGACGAGGGCATCGATCTGATCCTCCGCAAAAGCGGTGAGCAGTACCTCGTACAGTGCAAGCAATGGCGCGCCTTCAAGGTCGGCGTACCCGTGATTCGAGAGCTGTATGGCGTCATGGCAGCGAAAGGTGCCGCCGGCGGGTTCGTCGTTACCTCAGGCCGGTTCACCGCCGAGGCGGAGGAGTTTGCGAGCGGGCGCAACGTTCGGCTCATCGATGGCCCCAAGCTGCACCAGTTGCTCAGGCAGGCCAAGGGTGGGGGTGTCGTAGGTCACTCTGAGGACGACGTCGCAGGACGACCCGTCGACCCGCAGCCTAGCGCGGCGAAGCTAGTCGCTCCGACGTGCCCCAGGTGCGCCCAGGCGATGGTCAGACGCACCGCGAAGAAGGGTGCCAACGCCGGACAAGATTTCTGGGGATGTTCGAGCTACCCCCGCTGTCGCGGCACCGCATAGGCATGGCGACCGGCGTCCACTTGCTGGTAGATCTGGAAAACGTCCAACCTTCCCCAAAGGAGGTTGAGGCTTGGCTCGGTGATGGCGGAGAGGCATGGGTCTTCTACGGCCCGAACCAGCTCAAGCGCAAGGCGGGCTTCGAACTCGACAGCCCGCGATCGACGCTCATTCCGATCTCACGCACAGGCTCGAACTCGCTGGATTTCCACTTGGTGTTCTACCTCGGCTATCTGGCAGCGAAACATCCGTCGTGCCGGTTTGTCGTTCTTGCCAAGGACACCGGCTACGACCCGCCGATCGCCCATGCACGAACGCTTGCATTCTCCGTGCGCCGCATGAGTTCGCTGCCGGCTGTAGCCAAGCTGGCTGGCAAACCTTCAAAGGAGGATGCGACTGCGCCATTGAAGAAGCCGAAAGCCGCAGCGGTTCCTAAGAAGGTGATCGTGAATGCCCAGGTCTCGCAAAGTCAGAATACTCCGGCAGCACACCAAGGCGCACAGCGGTTGCCCGCGAGCACAAGGTCGACGGCGAAGCTGCCGATCGCAATGTATCGAGCCCTTCTCAAAGATTTCAAGGCTCCGAACCGGCCCAAGAGCTTGTCGGCCTTGAAGCGCCATATTCAAACGAAGTTCGGCCCCGCCCCCGTGCCTCAAAAAGTGCAGTTGCTCATAGAGCGACTGCTAACCAGCGACGTGATCAGCTTGGTAGATGGCAAGCTGAGCTACGGGTCACCGCAAGCTTGATGCAAGACGTGACCTGCTACGTTGTCCGGCCCTGCCTGTGCGCGAAGATGCGTCGACAATTTGACGAAAAGCTAATTCCGTAACGGACTATTGGCACGGATTCGGGCGGCGGTGATCGTTCGCTTACCGATGTTGCGCAGTAGCGTGAAACGCCAATGGACGAATCCATGGGGGACCGCCATGGTGATGCGGGCTCTGCGACCTGCGAACCGGACCCTCGAATCGATAGCCCGCGACGTTTTCTACGATGTACTAGAGGGGCTCACCAAGGCTGCGCTGCGAAGTTCCTTTTTGTACCTCTTCGAAACCGCGGTTATCAGGACGGCCGGATCGACATCGAGCCCCTCGGCGATGCGATAGACGCTCGACAGCGAGGGCATCGCCACTGCTCGCTCCACTTTCGCCACAAAGGTTCGATGGATTTCCGCCACGAGAGCGAACTTGTCTTGGCTGAGTCCGAGCGCCAACCTGCGAGCTTTCAGCTCGGCTGCAAATGCCCGGAGCAACGCCGGATCCTGGTCGGAACGCATGAGACGAATCTCGCCTCTTGCGCGGTTTCGCGCACCAGCCTATCGGGTTCAAAATGCTAGAGCGCGTGTGCATATGCTCGGCGGTGATCGGCTGCAGCCAACTGGTGAAGACCATCTTGTTACCACAACTTCTTGAGCTTTTAGGCACCAGCGTATAAGATACAGGACGCATAGCGAAACGATTCAGTGGCGATCGGGTCGAAGTCGGGGACATCGGCAGGCTGCGGTTATGGGTCTCGCGCGACTCAACGCGGACGCGCTCGCACGCGTGCTTGGAGCTACGACGAAGTCCCTTGAGCCGCAGGACCAATCGGCGGCGTCGAAGGCTTGATCGCCTGCACGCCCGCGATGGAGTGACCAGCATGAACGGTGCTCTTTTGAAAGCGCGCTTCCCGTACATGTTCGAAGGTGACCACGTTGGACTCACCTTCTATCGGGGCTGGACGCCGATTCTGGGCCGCGCGTGCGAACAGATCGACCGGCTCCTGCCTCCCAGCAAACTTGGCTTTCGCTGGGTCCAGCTTCGAGCCGACCAAGGCTGCGGGCTCTTCTTGTATGTGTTGGGCGAACTTCGAACGTTCGTGGTCAACCTCGAGGGCGATTCCCGCCGAGCCATGCTGTTCGCGGCTTACGATATTGCCGCCGACCTAACGCCCGAGGTAGATCGCGTCGTACTCGAGGCTGAGCGTGTAACGAGCACTGCTTGCATGGTGTGCGGTCGGCGCGCCGAAGCCGCCAACTATTTTGGAACCGAGCTCACGTTGTGCAGCTTGCACGAGCCCGGGGCACTTGGGCGCGGTGGCGATGAAGGTCTTGAAGGCTTTTGGCGAGAGGCGGTCGAGTGGGAGGCCCATCCATCGTGAACGCGAATCGCCGACGAACGTCTGCAGGGGCCGACTCCGACGATCCGGAGGGCTTCTCCTTGTATCGCACCGAGGCGTTTGAAGACTCGCATCAGGGCGTGGAGATCTTGCTTCCCATCGCGCTGCAGTGGCGCCTGGTCGAGGAACGTCGGGCGTTGGCTCGAGCACGTGAGGAAGAGAGGAACGCCGCGGGGTTGGCGCGTCTGCTGGCCGCACGTGACGCTACCAGGGCTCCTTCAACGAACGTTGCTCATTCGCCTGCAGGATCAGAGGACCGACTCTCTTTCATCAAGCGGTTTGAGCGAGGCGTGGCGCGTCGCGACCGGAAGCGACATCACCCCGTGCTGAAAGCTGAAGAGGTCCTGCGTGTGCTTGCCAAGACGGCAACCTTGCGGAACAAGGACGAGCACAAGCGAGAGCTTGAATTGATGGAGAAGGTGAAGTCCCTGGGTGCCCTCAGGGAGGTTGCAAGTCCAACTCGTTATCCGGATCGATGGGCCCGGTCGGTGGACGGCTTGCGCGCATCCCATCCGCACTTTCTGCATGTCACCGACTTCGTCGTCGAGCACGTAGCGCTGGCGATGAGCAGCAGGGGGCCGCTTTCGATCCCCCCGCTCCATTTGTGGGGGCCACCGGGGATCGGCAAGTCTCACTACGCGAACGACTTGGCGATTGCACTTGGTGCGCCGCTGCGGCGGCAGTCAATGGAGAACGCCCAAACCACCTCTTTGCTGCTAGGCACTGAGCGGCACTGGAGTACCGCATGTCCCGGCGCGGTGTTCGATGAGATCGTGCTGGGGAAGTTCGCGAACCCGGTGTTTCTGATCGATGAGCTCGACAAGGCGCCGGCAAACTCAACGTATGACCCTCTGCGGCCGCTTCATTCCTTGCTTGAGCCGTTCACAGCTGCGACCATCCGCGATGCCGCGCTAGATATCACATTCGACGCAAGCCTGGCCATCTACATCGCCGCCTCCAACGACCCAACCAAGATTCCGGAATCGCTGCGATCGAGGTTTTCGGAGTTCCACATTCCGCTTCCCCACGGAGAGGACGCCCTTCAGATCGCGCAGGTTGTGGCGGCGCGCACTATTGAAAAGCTATCCGTACCAGACTTCCTCCCGCCGGAACCAAGGTTGGCATACCGGCTCGCCCACCTGACGCCTAGAGGCATTCGAAAGGCGATACAGCGCGCGGTGGCCCGTGCCATCGTCAACGACCGCAAGTACCTCAAACCTTCTGATCTGCCCGCCGATGTGCTTGACGAAGACGGGCCAAGGGTCGTACTTCACTGACGTGGGGAGGAGACATGAGAGCCGGACGACGAAGCGGTTCCTACGATGCGCATGCAGCGAACTCGGCGGCGAAGGACATCCTGAAAGCTGGAGCAGATGTACGAAGTGCCCGCCTCGCAGCAGCCGACATGCTCACGATCAAGCAGGCTGCGAGCTTGCTCAACGTTGAACCTTCGACTGTTCTGGCCTGGTCTCGGCGCAGTCAGTGCATCGCCATTGTCGACACCGAAGGAAGCCTTCGACTCCCGAAGTGGCAGTTTCAGCCGGAAGTATGGCTCGTCATCGAAGACGTTGTGGAAGCCCTTGGGACCGCTGACGGCTGGCAGGTGCTGTTCTTTCTGGAGAGCCCCGCCGACTCCCTCGCAGGACTAACGCCCCGCACCGTCCTGGAACGCGGCGCGAGCGTCGAGCGAGTGCTGGCTGCTGCTGTCGCCCATGCTCACTGAGGTGCAAACGTGAGGCTCCTCATCTTGTCCGACCTTCACGCTGAGTTCGAGACCTTCGAGGTCCAGCCCGGCCTCGACTACGACGTGGCCATTCTTGCGGGCGACATCGTGGCGCCAGGGCGGGCCGTGGCTCGTTGGCTGCGAGCGCCGGCGCGCTTCGGCAACAAGCCCGTCGTTCAGGTCGCCGGCAACCACGAATACTACGGAGCGGTACTGCCTCAAGAGCTGATCATCATGCGCTCCGAGGCGCGGGATCAGGGAGTTCACTTCCTTGACTGCGACCAGGTCGTGCTTGCCGGCGTGCGCTTCCTTGGCTGCACGCTGTGGACCGACTTTCGGCTACGCATTGACGATCACGGATTCGCAGGTCGGCCGGTACGTCTCCTGTCTGACCGATACCGCTCAATGGCGGAGTGCTCGCGCCATCTCGCCGACTACGTGGCCATCCGTGTCGAAGATCTGCACACCACGAACTCGATGGGAACGCGGCGTTTGGTCCCGATGGACACCTTGCAGATACACCGGCGACATCGATCCTGGTTGCGCGCGAAGCTAGAAGAGCCGTTCGACGGGCCGACGGTTGTTGTGACACATCATGCGCCACATCGAGGATCGCTCGCCCCTAGGTTTGCAGACGACTGGGCTTCCGGAGGCTTCGTAAACGAAATGCGACCCGAGTTCTTCAGGGTCCCCAGGCTCTGGGTGCACGGCCACACCCACGATAGCTTCGACTACGAAGTCGAGGACTGTCGGATCGTATGCAACCCTCGCGGGTACTTAAACTGGCATGGCGAGTTCGAGAACAAGGCATTCAATCCTGGCTTGGTGGTGGAGGTCGAGTTCCCCATGAAGGAAAGGAATCGTGCGGCGAGTGCCGAGGCCTCATTGTTGGTCCTGGCTACCCAGGTTTTCGGTGTCGACGCCCGCGCTTGGTTAGAGACCCCACATCATCTCCTCTCGGGTGTCGGCGCCGATTCAATATTGACCACCTGTGCCGATTCAATCTTGACCAGGGGTTGGAGGCCGACGTTTCGGTCGTCGGCTGTGCATAAGTCTAGTGCTCTTGTTGTTTGTTGACCTCCTCGATGCTGCATGGATCGCGCGGGGGAAGCCGCGGAGGGCGTAGCCTGTAGCGGATTCCCCCGCGCGGCCCGACCTGTTCTCCCCTCAGTTGGCCGCCTCCGGCGGAGTCGGTGGATCGGCCTTGCGAGCCTGCTCGCGCGCCTTGATCCGCTTCTTGGCCACCGCGCTGCTGTGCAGGAACCGATGACTCTCATTGCCCGTCTCCACGATGTGGCAATGGTGCGTAAGCCGGTCCAGCAATGCCGTGGTCATCTTTGCGTCGCCGAACACGCTGGACCACTCGGCGAAGGTCAGGTTGGTCGTGATCAGCACGCTCGTGTGCTCGTAGAGCTTGGACAGCAGATGGAACAGCAAGGCCCCTCCGGCTTGGCTGAAGGGCAGGTAGCCCAGTTCGTCCAGGATCACGAGGTCCATGCGCAGCAAGCTGCTGGCAATACGCCCGGCGCGCCCCTGAGCCTTTTCCTGCTCGAGGGCGTTGACCAGGTCGACGGTCGAGTAGAACCTCACCCTTTTGCCATGTCGCGTGACGCCAGCCACTCCGATGGCAGTCGCCAGGTGCGTCTTCCCCGTGCCCGGTCCACCGACCAGAACTGCGTTGTGCGCCACCTCGGTGAACTCGCCTTCTGCCAACTGGTGGATCAGCTTGCGATCCACCGGCGAGACGTCGAAGTCGAAGCCTGCCAGGTCGCGGTGCACCGGGAACTTCGCCGTATGCATCTGGTGGCTCACCGAGCGCATCGACCGGTCCGTGCTCTCCGCCTGCAGCAGGTGCTCGAGCAACCAACGCGAACTCTCGGTGTCCGCATTCGCGCCTTGCTCGACCAGATCGCCCCAGGCGCCGGCCATGCCGTGAAGGCGCAACTGTTTGAGTTCGACGACGAGGTCACGCATGGCGCACCTCCGGCACGATGTCGCCGGCTCGCAGGCTGTCGTAGCGCGCCGTGTCTGCCCTCGGCGGCTCCAGGATCTGCAGGGC
>NZ_JBFUHO010000088.1:0-27282 GCF_056402355.1 Variovorax sp. P4_B11 | reverse complement strand
TCGGTCATGGTCCATGGGCTTGAGTTGGCCGGCCGTCGCCTTGCTGTGCACGACGGCATCGAGCTTGCTGACGCGTCGTCGCAGGTGATACCGGACGGCCCGGCGCCGACAACGAGCACGTCACAGGAGGACGCGTCTGCTTCGGCGGCGCCCGGCTCAGCCGCCGCTGCCGTAGGGTCGGGTGAGGATCTCGAGGAAGTGGCCATCCGGGTCGTTCCAGTAGAAGCCTCGGCCGCCGTCGCCGTGGTTGATCTCGCCAGGCCGGTGCTTACCCGGATCGGCCCAGTACGTGATCCCATGCGCGCGAATGCGGCCAAATATCTCGTCGAACTCGCTTTCGCTGACGAGAAAGGCGTAGTGCTGCGAGTCGACCTCGCCGTCGACCTGCATGAAATCCAGCGTGACGGCGTTGTCGATCTCGACACCGAGGAACGGGCCGTACCGGACCGGTGCGCCGCGTCCGAGCAGCTCCGCCAGCAATTCTGCGGACGCGCGCGGATCGCGGGCCTTGACGATGGTGTGATTTAGCTGGATGGGCATGTTGCTTCTCCGTGCAAGATCGCAAATAGTACGGTTGCCATCCCGTTTGTGGAAAGTGCAGGGGAATGATGAGGTGACCCCATGAGCCGCGCCTGGAAGCTGGCGATCGCGACTGTCTTCGCGGCCGCCCTGCTGGTTGTCGCCCTCTTCTTGCCATTGGAACTGGGCAGCACCCGCATTGTCTCGGTCGTTGATATTGCGCGCAGTCCGCCGGAGGTCTTCGCCTATGTCACCACGCCGGGCCACTGGCCCGAGTGGCATCCCTCGTCACTGGCCGTCAGCGGCGCCGTGGACCACCCGCTCCAGATCGGCGAGTCCGTGATCGAGGACTTCCAGGTCGCCGGTCGCCGCGGGCGCGTGRCTTGGCGCGTCATCGCGCGCGAGCCGGACCGCCTTTGGCGCATCGCCGGGMACATCGAGGGCCGCGAGTCGRGCGCCGTCAGCTATTCGCTGACGCCCACRGCCACTGGCACGCACTTCGTCCGCGAGTTCGAGTACCGGACGCCGAATCTGCTGTTTGCCCTGCTCAACCGGCTGAGCCTTCGAAGCCGCATCGAGGCCGAGTCTGCCCAGGCCGTACGGCAGTTGAAGGAGCGCCTGGAATCGGCTGGCGAACCCGTTCAGCGTTCGGGTTAGCTACTTTCCGGCGCAAAAAATGCGGCCCCGTCGACGACGGGGCCGCGCAGTCACGATAGAGGCGATCTCTGCATGAGCGCACTCGCCGCGGGAGCCCCGGGGGTGTGACGCCCTGAAGCGTTTCACCTGTGTTGTTGTTGTTGTTGTTGTTCGCACGCACCATCGTGTCCGCGACTCTATTGAGGGGTAGTACTTTTCTTGCATGTATGGACCCCGCGCAATACTGTTCGGATAAAGAAATTTGATCCACAATGACCACCGTCGCAACGACGGAGTCGGGCATGGCACGAACCAAGGCGATCCTGGGCACTGGTGCAAGGTTGGCTGACTTTCTGAGCGCCAGTTTGCTGGCGCGAGTCGTGCCGGCTGAGGTGGTCAATGCAGTGCTGGACGCCCACGGCTGCAATTCGCAGCGCGTGCGCAGCTTTCCGGCGGTGGCAGGGGCGTACTACTGCATGGCGCTGAGCCTTTATCCCGAGGCCGCCTACGAGGAGGTCTTCGCCGCCGTGTCGCAAGGGCTTGCTTGGGCCGCTGGCGCTGCGGAACCACCTCGGGTGACCAAGTCCTCGATCAGCGAGTTGCGCAGCAAGATCGGCGCGGCACCTTTGCAGGAACTGGTCGAGCGATGTTGCGTGCCACTGGCTGATGCTCTTACGCACCCTCACGCGTTCTATGCTGGGCTGAGGCTGGTCGCCATTGATGGGAGCTCCTTCGAGTTGCCCGACGAGGCCGAGAACGCGGCCCATTTCGGTTACCCGGGCAGCAGCAGTGGGCACGCCGGCTACCCGCAGGCGCGATGCATGGTGCTGGTGGAGTGCGCCATGCATGCGATCCTGGGCGCCAACCTGGGACCCTTTCGCAGTGACGAGTGGGCGTTGTTCCAGCCGCTGTTACCCCTGCTGAAGCCGGGCATGCTCTGCATGGCCGACCGGGGGTTCAACGGCTTCGAGCACTGGCGCCAGGCGCAGGCCACCGGGGCACAACTGCTGTGGCGCTGCGTAGGAAACCGTCAACTGCCGGTGCATCGCATGCTGGAGGACGGCTCCTACCTGAGCGCCATCCACCCCATCCGTCTGGGTCGAAAGAAGGCGGCAGCCCAGGCCATGGCGGTGCGCGTCATCGAGTACGCCTTGCCGGGGCAGGAAGATTCGCAGCCACGCTACCGGCTCTTGACCACCCTGTTAGACCCGCTGGCTGCGCCGGCGCTGGAGTTGGCGGCGCTCTACAGCCAGCGCTGGGAGATCGAGGCTGTCTTTGACGAGCTCAAGACCCATCTGCGGCAGAACCGACGCGTGCTGCGCAGCAAGACCGCCGAGCTGGTGCGTCAGGAGTTCTACGGCTGGGTGCTGGCGCACTACGCAGTGCGCTGGCTGCTGCACCAGGGCGCCACACGACACCGACTGGCGCATGCCGAGCTGTCCTTCACGGGGCACGTACACCTACTTCGCCGCGCACAGCCCCACTCCGGGGCCTTTCCCCCCAGCGCACCCGAGACGCCGACGACGATGGTTCAATGAACTGCTCGACGCTTGCGGCCAAATCCGCGCCACGCGCACACTGAACAAGCGCTCGCCACGGATGGTCAAGCGGCGCCACTCGAGGTATGCCCCATTTGATCGCCGGGCAACGACCCGAGTGCCGATGGATTGCACGCCCGAAATCATTGATCCGCCTCCACCCCGATCCAAGTCACCAGACTCTCACATACCGTATCGATTCAGAACCTTCATGCCATAACCGAACAGTATTGGGACCCCGCGCCTTTTGCAAGCTCTTTTCGGTGACGTCAAACGGTCTGCATGCTTGTATACGGCTTGCCGGTGGGCGCGTCGAAACATGCCCGCAGCCTCGATGAGATCCGCACGCCCTGCCCTAAGTAAATTGACGGCTTGAGCTCAAAGGCGCAGCCGGCACGGAAAGCAGGCTTGTGGGCGTTAGTCCAACCAGTTCTGTCATCACTTGTAGTGCTCATAGAACTGCGTGTAGCGCTAGGTGCGGCCCTCGGGGTGGGCGGCCACGTACTCCTGCCACAGGAGCATGAGCGTCATGCCCTTGCGGTCGAGCTCCTGATGGATGCGACCCCAGCCGGGTTCGACGAAAGGCTGCGAGGTGACGGCGCGCGGAAGCAGCAAGTTCGACAGTTGCAATTCGTTCCAGTGCTGGACGGTCTCCCAGTCCAGGCCGGCGACGGTGGCCAAGCTGACGTACTTGGCGACGACGCCTTTGGAGACCTTGAGGGTGGTGGCGATCTGCTCGTGAAGGGCGCACGAGGCGCCGCGTGCATCACGGGGGTGTCCGCAGCGCTCGCAAAGATCGCATAGAGGACCCCAAAGGGGGTATGAGGGGCCCAACCGTGCCCTGAAGCGGCGCTCAGCGCCCTCGGCGTGTGCCTACGCCCTCGACTTGGCACCTCGGTGATGCTTCCGACCCAATTTGCTTCGCGAGCTTCCTGCGCGTTGCTCCGCACTGCCTTCAGCGGAAAATCGAAAGACTCTCAGCTTCTCAGGGCTTCAGCCATGCGCCTACACCGCCGTCGATACCCGGCTTGGGGTCGGCCCAGTCGAATGACGCCTCGATCAGACCTCCCCAATCGGCGCGCTGCTTCTTGAAATCCTTCTCGACCAGATAGAGCACATCCCGTCCCATGCCGCGCATCCAGCCCCATTCCATCGCAACGTTCGGGTTCAGTTCGGGCAGGACCTTGTCCTCGACGATTGCGATGCCACGCCTGCTGCCCAGCAGGTACAACTCGACGTTGTCCCATAGCAGCGGGTGGAAACGGGCGTCGCTGGCGAGTCGCGGCGTCGCTCCGGCTGCAATGACTGCGGCGCGTACCGCTTCGATCACGGAAAGCAGTTGTTTGTCTTCCGGTGTCGGATTCTCTGGGTCGACAAACTTGGTCATGATGAAGACGGAGCGCTGAAAGTCGGCGACCTGATGGAATTTGTCGATCTCCTTGCTGTGACGCACGTGGTATGGCGGGAAGTCAACCAGGTCGCGCAGGACCTTGCCCAGCCACTTGCGTCGGCGTTCGATCTCCGTCAGGAGTTCGCCGTCGCGCTCGTCCTTCATCGCCGCCGGATATGGCGAGTTGTTGAGGTCTAGACGCTCCTGCTCCAGCGCGGCGAGCTTGACAACGTCGCTGCGAAGCATCTGGAGGGCGATGTCGTAGTCAATCATCGCCTTTCTCCGGACTCGCTGTAGGCCGTCTGCAGGCGGCCGATGATCTCTTCGACCCGACCCCGGTCGGCGCTTGCGGGAAGCCGCTCGAGCAATCGCTCGACGTTGCTCAACGTGCTATGAAGCATCCAACTCGACGTCGCCGCTCCTAGCGCTCGGTCCACCGCGCGCTCTGCAGCCTGCCAGTCGCGGGCCACTATCGACAGTTCCAGGTCGGTCGCCAATGCCCAGTAGTCGGGCACGCCTTCTGTCATGCGCTCCTGCAAGGCGCCGCGCACGCGCGGCAGCACCAGGTCCAGCTCGGCCAGCGATTCGGCGTCGCCGCGCTGCTGCAACAGGGTGACTACATTGACCCCGGGGTAGTAGTCCTTCGGGTTCTTCTCGAATCCCGCGCGATAGCTTTGCAGCGCATGCTCGAAGTACGCTTGGCCAAGGTCGAGTCGGCCTTCGCTCATTGCCTGGTCGGCAAGGTCTTTGTAGACGCGGCCGAGAATGCCGAAAGTCTCGCCATCGCCGCCTGTCTCCGCGATCAATTCCTCCATGAGCGCGATCGCACGCTCTCGGTCGCCTTCGCCCTTGCGCCGATTGAGCGCCAGCGCCAGTAACTGGCGCACCTCGGGCGACTGCCCAATTTGCGGGGGTGCGTCGGCGGCGAGTGCGACCACCTGGTCCCATTGCGACAGGTCGCGCGATTTACGCATCAGCGAGAGGTAGGCCATCGGGTCGCTGTCTGCCGCGGTGCGCACCTCCTGGGCCGTCTGCTCCAACTTCCGCGCAGCACGCGCTGGCGACTCGAGCACACTCTGCACAAAGGGCTCGCGAGCCCTCGTGCGTGAGGTACCCTGGGCCCTGCGTTCCGACGCAAGTTCAGGCGGCAGGCTCACCTCGATATCCGGATAGAACTCGTACAGCGGGCTGTCGCTGATGGTCGAGCGCATGCTCTGTCGTATCAGTGATTGAAGCGTCGAACGAAAAGCATCGACGTCCTGCAGGCGACCGTCCTCCGTTCCATAGAACAGAACCTGCGCATAGTTCAGGTCAAAGGGCAGTTGCCCGTGATTCGAGATCAACAGTGTGCGACCGCGTCGCAACGCATGGCGCACACCCAGCTCGTAGAGCACGTTGGGATCATGCGTGCTGAGATCGGCGATCATTAGATCGCTGCTGATCAACGCACTGAACAGCATCTTTTGCCAGATCGCGCTCGGCGCGAACTCCTCGACGCGGCGGCATTCAATGCCCAGTTCACGCACCGATGGCGCAATGACTTGGTTGTATAACTCGTCGAAGTCGATGGGCACGCCCTCTCGTCCAACCTTGACGCCGAATGGGATCGAGACGTAGCAACTGCGCATGATTCCTCCTAAGTCGACCTCGAATCCGTATTTACGAATGTGCCAGCGGCTTACGTCAACTACCTCTACGTACGCGTCCGATAAAGTTTCGGATGTGCCCTTCCTGTTCCTGCGGCAGTTTGCTGTACTTCACGTACTCAATGCCCAGAAGGTCACTTGGGAACTCTACCTTGTCTCGGACGAGCAACAGAACGCGATCGCGCCCAAGATGTCCCCAAAACCATCCAACCTCGAGCCACACGTTCTGGCGCGCATGAAGTTGAATGTCTGCCGGCGCCTTGTTGGCGAAAGCCTGGTCGTCCGGTGTGACCAGCGCTATGGCGGCATCCACATCGGATGCCAGCGACTCGAACTTCTCGGCAAGTACGCGCCCGGTCGCCGTCTCGTCTTTCATCACGACTGGCTCAGCGAGACCCTGCCCCCTGAGCCACTCGGTCAGCGGGCCATGGTCTTCCGCGTGCCCATGGATGATCAGCACGCGGATTGGCTCCGCTGCCCGCGTCAGATCTACGACCTCCTGTGCCAGCGCAAGTAGCCATGGGTTGTCTGCGAGGCGCCTTAGACCTTTGGCAATTGACTCCGAGTGCGAGGTCGCCAGATCTGCCAGTCGCTCACTCGCTCCCCCGAATGAGCCGATCGGGATCAGACGCTTGCCTGCGAGCCGTGCTTCCACGCCGACCTGATACGTACCCTCGTTGCCTCCAATCGTGACGATACAAGAGGCCGCACGGACAAATCTGTGCCGATTGTGTCTCCAGCCATCCTCCTCTCCAAAGTCGTAGTCGAACGCCTTGGGAAATCGAGCGTAAAGGTCGGCAAACGGCGCTGGTTCATGCTCGCCGCCTTGCCTGGGTCGAACGATTCCTATGCTGCCATCGGACGGCGGGCCAGCCTCGAGGTACCCATCAACGACGAATTTGTCCGCGGTTGTGATGCGATCACTCCCGACCAGTATCGGTGTTCGTGTCTTGGCGAACTCGCGCCCAATCTCACGACATGCGTTCTCAAAGACGTCGCGACTGGAACGAAGCGGCCAATGCTGCTTATCATTTGCTTTCCAGCTTCCCGTAAACCCGATGCGCATTTGGTGTCTCCTGAAATGACACTACCGCTTCGCCCATACCACCATCGACGAACCAACTTGCCGGATTGTTCCAGTGGCTCGCATGGCCCTACTGCCCGCCGCGTCCGCTTGGAGCCGCCAAATCACCCGTTCGCAAGACGTCGATGCCAAGCATCTTCCGAAAGATCGCCTCTGCAGTGAGGCCACCGATCGTGGCGACCGCCACGACCAAGGAGACGAGACGAAGACCGGCAGTATCGTGCGAAACGTCAAAGTCGCCTGGTTGCGCCACGATGTATAGCATCCCTGCGATGGCGCCGGCCATCAGGCCAAGCGCTGCCGTGACTGCCATCGAGGGAGGTGGTACCAGGGGACCGCTGCCATAGCGGCGCTCGTACACCATTCGCACTGCTGCACCCGCCACGCCGGCCAGCAGAGTGGCCGCGAGGAGCAGCGCCTTGGTGGCAGGCGGCGGAAGAGACCCCGCGCCGAGACAGCCTCCAAACGCTGCCATCATCGCCAGCACGAACAAAACGGACGCCACGACGGCGTGCCACACGATGGGTCCGGTTTCGACGGCGTACCGTCGCCGGCGCTGCCCTTTCAACACTTCGACCCATCGGAGTGCTGCGTCATCGCTGGGCTCATCGGCCATGCGCGCATGCTCGTTGCCTGTTGGCAGATCGACTCCTGGCGCGATCGTTCGCCACACCGTGTCGGCGGCACCACCGCCGCGCAGCAATGCCAGCACGGGAATGTTGGCGCCAATTGCCACCTGGCCGGCGATCAGGGTCGACTTGGCGCCGCCGATCAGGATCAATCCATCTGCATCCGCGAGCGAGCGGTAGAACGACACTTCCCATTGGTCCGATGAGTCCGCCATTCGATTGAACAGCGCAGGATGCGTGTGCTCTTCCGCGAAAGTGGCACTGGTGGGAGCGGGCGGCTGGCGCACCACGATCGGCGCGACGCCTTCCTTGCACGCCGAATTGGCGGCCACGTACGCGCTGACCACCGTTGCCTCGATGAAGTTGGCGTCGTAGACAATGAGTCCATGGCACTTCTTCGCAAGTGCCGCACCCAACGCTTTCGCAGCCAGATTGGCCTTGTCGACATCCACCGGTGGCGCGAACGGGTGCGGATGACCCGGCCTGTTCCGCTCGGCATCTGCAGCGCCGAATATCGCGAATCTGAGCATGGTTCCCTTTCCATCAATGGCGTTCAGGAAAACTTACATCGGCGCAAGGAGCTCGCTCTCACCGCGCTGGCGCCGGGGCGCCCGTCGGGGCGATATGCGGCGCGGTGGTGGCCGACGTTACCGCTTCCCCACAGGGCACCGCGGACGCGGTGCCGCCGAGGTATTGCTCGACCTCGGCGGATGTCAGTTCGCGCCCTGCCGTGGCACATGCCAGCTGCACGAGGTCGGACAAGGCCAGCCGCCATTGCCGCACGCTGCCGTCGTAGGCGCCTGAGACGAGCCGGCTGCCGTCGGGCGTGAAGGCCAAGTGCGGCACCGACGCCTCGTGTCCGCGCAGCACGACGGGCGCCACACGTGGTGCCAGCGGACTCCACAGGCGGATGGTCCGATCCTCGCCTGCGGTCGCCAGCCAGGCGCCGTCGGGACTGAATGTCGTGGCCAACACACGCCCGACATGGCCGCGCAGCCGGATCGGCGGTGCTTCGGGGGCCTGAAGGTCCAGCAGCGCCGCGGTCCGGTCCCAGGAGCCAAAGGCCGCCCAGCGGCCGTCGGGGCTGAAGACAGCGCGCACCACACGGTCCTCGAATTCGACCTCCCGCACCAGCCTGGGCTCGGCGCCGACGGACAGGTCCCACAGCCGCCCCTTGGCGTCGAAACTCGCAGTGGCCGCCCAGCGCCCGTCGGGGCTGACGGTCAGCTGGTAGACAACGTCGTCGTGCGGCAGCTTGACCGGCGCATCGCAGGGGTCCACCGTGTTCATTTTCCACAGACGCGCGATCCGTCCCTGCGCCGCGGTGGCCAGCAGCTTGCCGTCGGTGCTGAAAGCCAGTTCGCGCACTGAGGTCGAGCGGCAGCGATGTTGAGGTTCGACCGAGGGCGGACCCTTGGAGACGTCCCACAACTCCAGGCGCGGCGGCGCCTTGTGGCCTGCCGTGCCGCTGGCCAGCCAACGGCTGTCGGGGCTGAAGGCCAGGGTCCGGTCATCGCTCCAGTCGTCCTCGACGAGTACGACGGGCGGTGCGGCCAGGTCCTGCAGGCTCCATACCTGGATGCGCCCCTCGTCCTGGCTCTTCGCGGCGAGCCATCGGCCATCGGCGCTGAAGGCGATCGACCGGGTCATGCCCGACACGTCCAGGGCCACTGTGGGTTTGCGCGGGTCGTGGGCCGACCACAGCATGAGTTGGGTGTCGCCCTCGCTCGAGGTGGCGATCCAGCGGCCGTCCGGGCTGACGGCCATGCCCATGATGTTGACGCCCACCTGAGCCTTGAACAACACGGGGTCGACCAGCCCGTCCGGCAGGTRCCACAGCCGCGGCGCCAGGTCAGCGCCCCAGGTCACGAGTTGCTTCGGGTCGGCGCCCCCCGCGAAACGCAGGCCAGCGACCGAGAGGTCGTGGCCGCGCAGTAGCATCGACGGAATGGTCTGGCGGCTGAAGTCCCACAACCGGACGCTGCCGTCGGCTGCGGCGCTGCCCAGCCAGTGCCCCGTGTCGTCGAAGGCGACCGCGTTGACCGGCCCGCCGTGCCCGTCCAGGATGAGGGGCCGCTGCCGCTCTTCGCCCACGCGCCAGACCCGGACCTCGGCCGACGAGCCGCTGCCGAGGGCCAGCCAGGTACCGTTGGGATGGAAGGCCAGGGACTGGATCCACCCCCCGCCCCCGCCATAGGTCCCCAGCACATGCGATGGCGGGTCGGCCTGGGTCAAGTCCCAGACCTCGGCGACATAGCCGTAGGCCGCAGCCAGGCGCGTCTCGTCATTCGAGAAGGCGATGCCCAGCAAGGAAGGCTCCACGAGTTCACCGCGGTGGACGAGCGACCGCGGGCCCTGGGCGGGAGGGGCGGCTGACAGATCCCACAGGCGAACAGGCGCGCTGAATCCCTTGCAGGCGCCGGTGCAGGTGGTCGCCAGCCAGCGGCCCTTGGGGCTGAACCTGACCTGGACGACCGGTTGGTCGTCCTTCCACGAAGGGTCGCAGGGCGCCTGCACGGGCCCGTCCTCGGTCCAGCGCCAGAGGCACAGGTAGCCCCCCTCGGTGCCCAACGCCAGCCACTGCCCGTCGGGGCTGGATGCCATTGCGCGCACCGCGCCCGCCTCGCCGACGCTCACGACAGGCCCTGCCTGCACGCGCGCGCCCTCGATACGCCAGTTGCGCACCGTTCCGTCGGCGCCACTGCTGACGAACTGGTGGCCGCCGGGCCCGAAGGCGATGCCTGCCACCGCTCCTCGGTGGCCGGACAGGGGCTGCGCCGGCGGCGCGGCGCCCTCAGCCTGCAGGTCTCGGACCAGGAGCACGCCGCCTGCATCGCCGGTGACCAGCCAGCGCCGGTCGGGCGAGAAGGCCGCCACCTGCACCGGCTTGGCGTGGCCAGACAGCGGCGTGCCGCCGGTCACGCGAAGCTGTTGGCGCAGCCCGTCGATGGCGGCCAGGGTACCCGTAGCGTCGGGCGGCTGCATTCGGGCCGCCTGCACGCTGAGCAGGAGGCCGCGCTGGGGACCAACAGCACTGTCGCTTGCGTGGCGGCCAATGCGCTGCACGTCCGCCACCCGTTGGTTAGCCAGTACGGCCTGCCCGTACTGCTGCCTCGCCATGACCGCAGCTGCCGCGGCCACGATGAACAGCAGGCCGGCCACGATGCCCAGCGACCTGAAGATCGAGGCCGCACGCCGTTGCGCTGCGGCGGCCTTGGTCTGTTCTTCGGCGATGCGCTCGGCATCGCGCAGCCGCCGCTCCTGCTCAAAGCGCGCCGCCTCTTCGCGCGCCCGTTGTGCCGCCCGGCAGTCCTCGACATAGGCCGCTTCGATGGAAGTCGCCGGCAAAGCGAAACGCGGACTTGCCAACAGCGCCAGCACGTCCTGCAGGCGGCTGTCGCGATGCACCAGCAGGTCGCTTGTGCGGCCGCTGTGGTCCCACTCCAGCGCCGCCCGGCTCAGGCCCTCCAGCAGCCGGAGCTGGTCGCGATCGCCGGCCAGCCATTCGCCAAGCTGGGGCCAAGTCCGCAGCAGAGCCTCGTGGGCGACCTCGTGGGTTTCCCGGCCCTGCGCGTCGCGGTCGCTCACCAGCAGCCGCGCGTCGACGAAGCGGCGCAACAGGGCCAGCACGCGCCGCGGCAGGCTGTCGACGACCGCCCGCCGGCGCGCGTAGCCGCCGTCGCTGTTGATGCGCACCAGCGCAGGCACGAACGCCGCGTGCAGCGCGTCGATATCCTCCGGCCCGGGTCGCTCCTCGCGCAGGATGCGCTCGGCCTCCTGCCGCACCGAGCCCTCGAGTCGGCCGACGGCCTCGTAGTCGTCGAGAGTCATCCGACCGCGCGATGCCGACCGCTCTTGAATACGGCGCAGCGTGAACGCCAGCAGCGGCAGGGCGTCCTGGTCGCCGATATCGTCGACCATGGCTTCCACCAGGCCGTCCTCCAGCTCGATGCCGGCCAGGCGCGCAGGACCACGGATGATCTCGGGAACGCTTCGCCGCGGCATCGGGTCGACGGTCACCGCCCGGTAGCGCAGGTGGTGCCCGAATTCCTTGTCCTGCAAGGCAGGGTGGCTCTGGAACTCGCCCAGAAGTTCCGACCGCAGCGTGGTCATCACCATCAGCCGGCGGTCGCCTCGCTCCAGTGCCGCTCGCACCAGTCGCAGAAAGCGCTCGGCGGCGTCCGTCGGCGTGTAGGCGAAAAGCTCCTCGGCCTGGTCGACAGTCAGCAGCACGGTGGCGTCCGGCCGGCGCAGGGCCAGGGCCAGTTCGCGCGTCAAATCGAGCAACTGCGCACCGCCGGCGGGCAGGTTCTCGGCGGCGTGTCGCAGTCGTTGTCGCAGGTCAATCCAGTCTCGCGGCGCGCCGACGGCCGCGAAGGCCGCCGCGAGCGCGGCCGCCAGCTCGTCGACCGGCTCCTGCTGGGGTCGCATGGGCGGCAGGGGCAGCCACTCGGCCGGTCGCTTCTTCAGCCGCGGGATGACCCCGGCTCGGGCCAGCGATGACTTGCCGCTGCCGGACGCACCCAAGAGCAGCACGAAGCGCGCGGCGTCGTCCGACTGGCGTCTCTGCGCGTCCAGGGCCTCCAGGGTCCGGGCAAGCGCCTCGCCACGACCGAAGAAGATGGCCGCATCGGCTTCCTCGAAGGCCAGCAGCCCGGGGTACGGCGGGCGCGAGGCGTTCCAGTCAAAGGCGTCCAGCGGGTCGATGCCCCGGTCCAGCAGGCCTATGCGCAGACGCTCGAGACCCTGCTCGGGATTCGCCACCACGTCGATGTGCTGGATGTCCGGAAAGACGGAAGAGGTGTCCACCGGCTCGACCTTGACCACGAAGACGGCCTTGCCGCGCTCCCGCGCCTGGACCAACTCGGCAAAGCACCAGCGTGAGGCCAGCCACGCCGGCGAGGCCAGGGCCACGACGGCCTGGCACTTGCGAAGCTCGCGGTAGAGCGTCTGCTCCCAGCTCGCTCCGGCGCGGATGCCGGTCGCGGGGTCGAAGTCGAGGAACAGCGAGGTGTGGCCTTGCCCTTCGAGCCACGTCTTCAGCCTTGCCGCAGCGACCGCGTCGGTGCTGCTATGGCTGAGGAAGATGGCTGTCATGGGCGCACACCTGGACCACGAGTCGAAACCGCGTCAGCCTACAGGGTGTCACTCGGTCCCAAGGCACGGGTGCGCCGGGAGAATTGGCGACAAGAAATCGAACAGATGGACCTCGGCAGAGAAAAATGCTTCATGGCGATCCTTCGGCGTTTGAATTCACGGCCCGATCGCGGGCCTGCTTCAGGACGGGATATTGGGATGCATGCGCTCGGTCTGTCGTCCTCGCATTGGGGGAGGATGTTGGAGAGCAGCCAGAAGTTAGGGGTGTGCCGAGAGCGTTCGATTTGGTGGGGTCAAGCCGCCGATGACAGAAGCGTTGAGTCATTCGAAGGGAATCCTCGGTACCAGCGGGCGAAGTCACTGCGTAGCTGACCGTCGACGACGCGCACCCGAACCTGCAGCAGCAAATGCGCGCTGCGCGGATCCCAGCGCATCTGCTGTGACTTTGACATTCGCTTGTCGATCAGCTGGTTGACCGCCGACTCCACAAAAGCACTGGAGATGCGCTGGCCATCACGGTAGCGCCGTCCCTAGTTGGGCAGCGAATCCGAGTTGTTGCGAAGGTAGCCGAGCAGTTCGAGGGTGAGCTTGCGAATCTGGCGTGCGGCAGGCTTGCGGCACACCGTCGATTTGCCCAGGACATACAGCATCACGGCCAGGCGTCGCATGGCTTCCTGCGCTCGGCCATGCCAAAGCCGCCACTTCAATCCGCCAGCCGGCCCCGACAACCAGTCGTGGTCAGCGGATCTGAGCTGACTGGCCGTCGGCCGGCCATGTACGACAGCGTTGAGTTTTTCCACCCGTCGTCGCAGGTGGTACCAGTCCAAGATGTGGGTCACCCGCGGCAGCGTCGAAAGCTGCCACTGGCGAAGCTGGATGTCGCCGTCGGTAAAGACTTCCATCGACATATCCTGTCTACCGAAAGCAGCCAGCACGCCTCGCACCCGCGCGTGCGAGTGTGGATCAACCGTTCGAACGAACGCCACACTGCGATGGCCGATGCCGGCGCGCATGGCACGGCCGGCGACGACCTCGAACGATTTCTCCTCATCAGGGCGGCAAAGCCGCAGGTAGCCGCCGTCAAGACCGACCGTGGTGACGTTGGTGACGTTCGATCCGCTCTCCATGTCGGCCGCTTCTGGCTGGACCTCGAGGCCTTGCGCATCCAGTCGCCGCCCGACGCCCAGGGTGTGCTCTCGCACCGTGCTTGGCGCGTTGGCTCCGGCCACCGGAAGCAACAACTCCAGCAACTCAGACGATCTGGCATAGGGCATCGTGGCGGCCATGCGGCTTTGAACGTACTCCAGCTCTGCCGAGATCCAGCGTCGGCGAACGGCGATTTCAGCGCGAACAGAGCACGCACATCGCTGCCACCTGGGCACGCGTACGACAACCCTGCCGAACAGGCTGCGGTAGTGAACATCGTGATAGTCCTTCAGGGCGCGATTCAGGCCGCACGATTCGCACCTGTGCTGGCTGGCCGACATCAGTTCGACTTGCCGCGTGACGATACGGGCCTGCAACTGCGCGAGGGCGGCTTTGCCGTTCGCCAAGCTCAGCCCAAGCGTCTCGATGCTCGGTTGCGATTCGAGATCCAGCATGAGGAGCGGTTGCGGATCCGATTCGACCGCTCCCTCACAGACCGCCAGACTGAGTTTGATCTGCATGGCCAACCCTCCGAGCAAGCAAGGAAGACGGATTCTCCGTGGCCGCCTCTGCTGCCTCTGACCCGTCAGGCGAATATCAGCGGCCGCTCACCCCACCAAATCGAACGCTCTCCTGGGCCACAGTCGCTAGCCCGAAGTTCCTCCAATCGTCGAGCGAGTTTGTCTTTGCACAACAAGCACTTGGCGTGAGTTTGGGGTTCCGGTTTCTGTCTACAGACGGATCTGCTGGAGCAGATCGAGCGCGCGTTGTTGTTTCGCGTTGGGCGTAGTGAGGACCTCGAAGGTCGGCGCATCGGGCCCGGCGCTGGGTGTGCGACAGGTGTTGAGCACGATGGTCGTGAGTTCCTCAAGCAGCGTCGCGAAGCTGTGCGCGGGCGTGCCGTCGTCAAGGGTGTGGCGGGCCGCTTTGGCCAGCGCCGCCTTGGAACGCTTGGCAGGCGCGACAGGGTCGCGCATGGCCTTGGCCCGCTGGTCGGTGTCGGCGAACATCAGCTCGCGCCAAGCCTCGCGCATGTGCCACTCGACGTAGTAGGCGAGCATGCACAGGAAGATGTGCGCGCGCACCCGATCGGCGGTGCGGTGGTGGATCGGGCGCACCTTCAGGTCGATCGTCTTGAGCGAGCGGAACGCACGCTCGACGTTGGCCAGCGACTTGCAGTTGCGCACGCAGTCGGCCGAGTCCATCTGCGCCGCGCTCACCGACGTGCGGATCATGTAAATGCCGTCCAGCGCCGCCTCGGCGTGAGCGTCCAGCCGCCCATCTTGAGTTCTCCCAAGGCGTATAGGGTAAGGGGAAAGCGCTGCGCAAGCGCCGGTCTGCGTGTGTTCGCTGCCCCCTTACCCATGAACCACCTCCGGTTTCATTTCACACCTTAACAAGGTGTCTTTGAAACCGGCAGCAGCCCAGATGGTGTCCACCAAGGATAGGTGGGCACCATCCTCACGGTCCCATCACGGCGCAGCAAGATGGGATAGCGAGATGCTCACCCAGAACCTTCTTGCTATCAAAACGATAGCAGCAATAGCGCATAAATTGGGCGCTGCACGCGCCGTTTGATTGCTTTCAATCGAAGTGTCAGATCAACTACGAGCCGTTGATCAGAGGGGCGCATGTGGCAGCAGCCCGGCCGACGGTACCAAATCGCCGATCGCCCGGAAGTAGCTCTTTATCAGGTCGTGATCTCTCCCAACGATTCCCTGCACCAACAGCTTGTCAAGACTGGCGTCTTCACCTGAAGGCCGACGAAAGATCTCATCGTTCTCAAGAACAAGTGCAATCTGCAATCCTGTGCTTTGATCATGTCGTCCAAGGTTCACTTGGACTCGACGTCCGTTGATGTTGTGGGCAAATCCAGCTAGTTCAACTTGCGGTTTTCTTGCCAGCAACGCCAGCACTTGCCAAAGATGCTTACATCTACTCATTTGCTCGCGCCGCCAGTACCAGTTCAGATGGCGACGTATCCGCCGAATCTCCCACACCTGCTGCCCGTCGCGTTCAAATGCCCAGAATGATCGAATCATTACGTCGACGATTCCGGTCACGAGCCTGATCGCGGCCTGTTCGGTACGTTGCTTCTTCTCCGCGACTTGACGACGATCAAGGGCATGCAAGATGGCGTACGCATCAGACATGTAGTCGACATACTCAAGAACGTTTGGAAAGCGGCCGATTCCTTGTGCTGTATCACCGGTCAGTCGATGGTGAATATGAACGTACTCGTGTAGCAGGAATAGTTCCGCGGCCAAAATCTTCTGCTCTTGAGTTCTGTCTTTGTCGAATCCCAACACGATTGCATCGTTGAGGTGCCATCGCTTTTTCTCGCGATCGAAGTAGAATTCCCCTATATACGCCTCTGGTTCTATCGTCGCCTCGCCAACAAAAATATTACCAAGAGCGGGGAGGCAAGGGAACACTTGCACTGTCTCACTTCGATCTCCATTGAGGTGGGAGAACGCGGCGTACCAAGGACTGTTGCGACTGGCGCTCCCCTTTTCCTCGAGGTACTCGCCGATTTCTGCGTGGACCCGGCTCCAGAGGTTTTCGCGTAACTCCCGAGCGTGAATCTGTTCCTTTGGGGAGAGCTGGTCCAGTGATTCCTGCAGTGAAAAGGCAGCCTGGTCGGATGTCGAGCGGGCATTGGCCCAATAGGCGAGAATTGCAGTCTTTGACTTGAGGTTCGGGACGCCATCTTCGATAGCATCGCGCAGATGCATGTCACCGATGCGAAAGGCTTCTTTCGATCGCAGGCGGTCCGCGGCATCGAGATGCGGGTATGCCGCACGCAGTCCATCCAGTGCGCGCGCAGTGAACATGGGCCCTTCCGCTTCGCGTGCGTAGATCCATCGGCCACAGTTCTTCAGCTCATCGCAAAGCCAACTCGCGGTGCTCTTAATGGCTTCGTCGACTTCAGGCCAGTGAACCATGACGATCTCTCGATAAAGGCCAAGAGTTCGCAAAACCAAAGCAGAGTTCCAGCGATGCTCGTTTTCCCAACCAGTTTCTGCGGGAAACGGCGCCACCGGTGCCACTGACGCGGGCGAGGGAATCGCAAAACTCGTCCGCAGCAACTTGCACTTCTCTTTCAGCTCGTCTTGCGCCCAACTCTCCTTCTCGAAGAGCATCAGGACGTCGATCATGGTGGCGTGAAAGGCTGGGCCCATCCAACGATTGGGCGGGTCCGATCCTTGCGCACATAGCTTTGTCCACTGACTGGCCGTACGCTTGGCCCAGATCTTGACTCGGGGAGTTACATCGAATGCCGCACGAGCAAGAAGCAGTTGACAAGTGTCCCACGCATCCGCGCCAGCGATACCAGTTACCTTCGCATCAAGGGTCCGATCGAAAAAGTCTAGCGCCAGCCGGACACCGCCTTGGCCGGACGGGGTGTCTGAAGCGAACCACGTCGCCTCTCGTGGCAGACCCCACGCACTCAGCGCGCGGAGCATGGTGGCACTCATGACTATGTCCCAGTCACGATTTCCATCGGAGACCCAATTGCCGGCCTCCTGCTGTTCGGACAGCACTTCATTGAGTAGTTTTCGAACGTCGACATCAGTCGCCGCGGGTTCCAGCAGATCAATCGACGTCTTCGGTTGCGGCGGTGCGCGCTTAGCTCTCGGCATTTTGGATCCCTGGGGAAGTCTAGTGCTCTCGCGTGGTGCTGACACTGTCGAACGCCAAGCGGAACAGGCGCAGACTCTTGGGTTTATGCGTCATCTCGGTCCGACCGTGCAACCAGTGGCGATCGTGGATGAGGTAACCTTGTCCTGGCTCAAGGGCAAGGGTCAGTTGGTTCGCCTCCAGGGCCGCTGCCAACCCAACCGTCCAACTGTGCTTTCTATTGTGTAGAAGATGATATAGGCGGTCGAACCGATGATCCTGATGATGACGTCCGAAGCAGTTACGTATCTCATCTCGCACCACGCTCGGCATGGATTGCTGGCTTGCCAGTAACGCCAAAAGTGTCCGCTTGCGAAGAAAGAGGGACGCACCGCCCATTTCCGAGGCCGAGTGGTCAAACACGTTCAACAGCAATTCTGGATGCCAAAGATCGGCATGAAGCGGAAATGCCAAGCGCGATCCCGTCACCGGCGCGTAGAGCGCCGAGCGATCGACCCCCGAGATCGCAATCAGCTGCGCGCGAACGGCTGCAAATAGCGTGTGCAAACTCGGTCCGGTGATTTGGTCATCGAACAAATCGGTCAGGAGAACGATTCGAGATGGTGCCTTAAGTCGACGCAACTGGCGGGCAAACCGGACCAATCCGGCGCGCAAGCTCGTTGGTACAAGAGGCAAGTGCATCGTGAACGAAACCGGGTAGTCAGCGATCCCTGGCACAGAGCATCGCTCCACTTCAGGCAAGGCTGCACGGTAGCTACACCATTCGCGAACGAATCTCCGGGCATGCGGCGCCCAAGTCGCCCGCACCACGTCGTCCGATCGAACGGAGTTCGAGGACAATTGGACCGGAACGAAGACTCCCACTGTCACCCCTCCGTTTAGCGGCAGGGCGACGCCGCTCAAGCACTGGTATCTATGAATATGAATTCATCGTCTGGCACCGACATCTTCTTCGTGGAAGTATTCGCCTCGCGCCCTTTGCAAGGCAATCCCCTCGCCGTGTGTCTCAATGCTGATCGTCTGTCAGACGCGCAGATGCAAGGCATTGCCCGCCAACTGAATCTATCCGAGGTGGCATTCGTTTGCAAGCCGACGCGTGCGGGGGCCCACTACCGTACGCGCATCTTCACTCCGCAGGTGGAACTCGGCTTTGCTGGCCATCCAACCTTGGGAACCGCTTTTGTCGTAGCTCAGTACATGCCGTCGTCATTGCCTCCCCCGGTCAAAGTATTGGTTCAGCAAACCAGGGCCGGGCTGCAGCGCGTGGAAAAGTCGGGGCCGGACTCGTGGTGGAGTGTGTTGGCGCCCACGCCTCGATTCACCAAGGCGCCATCCTTGCACCGCTTCGCTAAGGCTTTGGGCCTAGCGGCATCTTCAATAGTTGCAGAACCGCTGACAATTGACGTCGGCGTTCCTTGGCATGTGGTGCTCGTCGACGGCTTGCGAACGATCCAGGGAATCAGGCCGGACTTCGCCTCACTCGCAACTTTTGATCGCCTTTCTGGTGCATGCACTACGGTGTTTTCGCTTGAGGCCCATGCTCAGGACTGCTTGGTCCACACCCGCTCCTTTGCGCCCAGCGAGGGGATTCTTGAGGATCCGGTATGCGGAAGCGGCAATGCGGCGGTCGGGGCATACATGTCCTATTTTGGGATTCTCCCCGCTCCTACCGCTTTCTTTGCAGAGCAAGGCAGCAGCGTGGGACGCGACGGAAAAGTAGGCATTCGAACTTCAACTCATCGAGGAAAGTTATCGGTTGAGATCTCCGGCCAAGTCCTACCGCTCATCAGTGGTCGTATTCACCTGCCTCAGACAACCTAATAGCCAAACGGGACAGTTCGACAAGACCTCCCCCAGTCTGACCTTGCCCCCGAAAAACGTATCCCTTGCTGAGTGTTTCAATACATGCAAGGAGAGTCGAAATGACGAAGACGGCGAGAGCGCGCTACACGCTGGAGTTCAAGCAGGAGGCGGTGCGACTGGTCGAGGGCGGCCAGAGCATCGCGGCGGCGGCGCGCACATTGGGCGTGGTTGAGCAGACATTGTTCAATTGGGTCAAGGCGCAGCGCCAAGGCAAGCTCACAGGTGCTGAAGGCAAGGCCGTAAGCGCCGAGCAAATGGAGATCAGCCGGCTTCGCGCCGAGCTGGCACGCGTGAAGATGGAGCGCGACATATTGGAAAAAGCCACGGCGTACTTCGCGAAAGCGCAGCGGTGAAGTACGCCTTTGTCCAACGCCACCGACGCGTGTGGCCGATCTCGGTGCAATGCCGGGTGCTGCGAATCAGTTTGACGGGATACCACGAGCACTTCGTGCGCAAAGCCAGCGGCGCGCAGCGCCGTCACCTGAGCGACGATGCGCTGCTGGTGCACATCAAGGCGATTCATGCCGAGACGCGTGGCGGCTACGGCTGGCCGCGCATCTGGAAGGAACTGCTTGCACGCGGCATCCGTGTGGGCAAAGACCGGTTCAAAAGCTCATGCAGCGGCACTGCATTCGCGCCCGTGGCAAGCGCCGCCTCAAGGTCACCACAGACAGCCGCCACGACCTGCCGATCTCGCCCAACCTGCTGAACCGTGAATTCACCGTCACGCAGCCGGACAAGGTCTGGGCGGGCGACATCACCTACATCGCCACCGACGAGGGCTGGCTGTTCCTGGCGGTGGTGATCGACCTGTTCAGCCGCCAGGTGGTGGGTTGGTCGCTGCGCGATGACATGACGCGCGAGCTCGCAATCGATGCGCTGCGAATGGCGTGGTTCAAGCGTCATCCTGGCAAGCAGGCAGGATTGATCTTCCACAGCGATCGGGGCAGTCAGCATCCGCTACACCGAACGACTTGCCGAGGCTGGCATTGAGCCATCGGTGGGCAGCAAAGGCGACTCCTATGACAACGCCCTGGCCGAGACGATCAACGGCCTCTACAAGGCCGAGTTGATCCATCGCCGTGCACCGTGGAAGACCAAGGAGGCGGTGGAATTCGCCACGCTCGAACGAGTGCAGTGGAAGTTGCCCTACGCCGCGATCGAGCCACCGCCGCCCGACGCACAACCGCGGCCGCCAACATCGCCAGCCTCGCCACCGCCTGCAGCCTCCCCGAAACCCACGCGCGCCGACTTCGCGCGCGGCGACAAGGTCTCCTTCACCGATCGCCATCTGCAGACGCACGTTGGCGTCATCACCCGCAGCAACCCCAAGACCGCCACCGTCGACACGGGCGAAGCGTCCTGGAGCGTGCCCTACGGCGGTCTCAGGCGCGTGCTCGACATCTGACAGCCCCGGCGGCCTCGGCCGTCAAGCGACGGGGAAGACCGGACACTCACGGCAATTCGCCAGTCAGACCGCCACGGTGGATTTAAACCAACCGGCCTCCATGAAAGCCGGGGCGATTCACGAGTCGCGGCCCGGACATCACTTTCGTAGTTTCCGGCCAAGCCGATACGGCCGCGCCTTCCGCCCAGGAAAATCTCAAAACGTCAGTTCGAGTAGGCGCCACGCGCGACGGCGGCACGACGCAGCGAACGACAGCGCGGCCGGGCGAAGACGTTGTCGAGCTAACGATCGCCAACGGTCCCACACTCGTCTTGAGTCCCGAGGCCGCGCGAGACTTTGCGAAGTATCGAATTTGGTTTGCGCGGTTGCGAAGTACCGGATTTACTTTCTTTTACGGCTTTGCCAGGGCCGAACGACTGCGCGTCGCAGAAAGGCCTATGGCGCCTTGACGGGCTGCGGGCAAACGGCGCATCTGGCTCATGGTTGCTCTTTCGAATGCAGCCAGTGGGCCAACGCCGGTGGGGGTGAACAAGTCCAACGTGCGGTTGGTCATTCACGCAGAAATTCCTGGCTCCCTGGAGAACTACCTGCAGCAGGAGGCGGGCATACTTCCAGGCGCACCGACCCATGGAGCTGATCTAACTCCTAGCGACGTCCAGAGCGCCCGAGGGCAAGGCCAAGCCGACGCCCGGCCAGGTCGCAGATCGTGCCTCGGCGCTATGCGCTGGCGGCATGGTCGTCGTCCTGTTGCTCCCCCCGGAAGCGCATCGCTCGCAAGGGTGGCCGGTCGCAGGTTGAAGCGAAGGGAGATCCAACTGTACAAGAAGGACCGCTCATGGCATGGTAGCGGCACTGCTTTCACTCGTGCGGGAGTCAAAAATGAGCGACCAATTGGCGGACATTTTTATTAGTTACCGACGCTTGGATAGCGCCATCTTTGCTCAATGGTTAGCAAACCAACTGCGGGGTGCATATGGCCCTGATTGTGTGTTTATCGACACGGAAAGTATTCGCGACGCTGATTTGTGGGCAACCAAAATACACGGCGCGCTGAAAGTTGCGTCGATAGTTGTCGTCGTGATAGGCAAGAATTGGCTCTCCATCAAGGACGAATTTGAACGTCGTCGCATTGATCATCCGGATGATTGGGTTAGGCGCGAAATTGAGGTAAGCCTTGAAGATGGGAAATCCATTATCCCCCTCCTAATTGATGGCGCAGACATGCCGATCAAAGAGGCGCTTCCGTCATCCGTCGCTGGATTGCTGGCCATACAGTCTCGGTCGATACAAACGACAAACATTGCCGCCGATATATCGAGTCTTGTTGCAGACCTTGGAAGACGGTTAGGGAAAAACCCGGCAACAGCGCAGGTAAACTACCCCTTCCCCCTTCTCAAGGTAAAAGCACTGGACGGTTCAAACTTGGCACGGTTAGCCGTGAAATTACCTGAGTGGCGCATCGTACATCGAACAACAGAAAAGGGCGAAAAAACTGAACTCATGCGAACATATGAATTCGAGAGTTTTGAAGATGCAATTCATTTCATGAACACGGCAGTTCGATTTATTGCTCGAATTGATCACCATCCTGAATGGACGAACATATGGCGCACGCTTATTGTTTACCTGACGACTTGGGACATAGGTCATCGACCATCCTTGCTAGACGTCGATGTCGCAGCATATTTAGACGGTCTTTTTTTATCGAATTACGAGAGAAAGCTCTCACGCCGAGATCTGGATGCTGCAGGAAATTCTTAGCAACAAATATGGAAACATGAGGTCATGAAAAATCTTGCAAAAGACGAAGTCATAAGAGAGCTAACAAGTCTCCCTGTGTGGCGCATCGAAGAAGATAAGTTGTATCGAGAGTTCGAATTTGACAGCTTTCCACGTGCGTTCGGATTCATGACCAGCGTGGCAATCATATGTCAATCAATGAATCACCACCCAGAGTGGCTGAATGTTTATACTTCCGTGAAGGTTTGGCTATCTTCCCACGAAGTGAATGGCATCTCCAATAACGACTTTGAGCTTGCCCGACAAATGAATGCCTTGTTTGATCCAGCAAAGAACGAATGAGTCAAGATAATTCTGATCTTGCCCCCGAAAACGTACTCCCTAGACCGAAGTTCCAGCGCCGCGGGCGCCTGTTTCAGCCAATGAGCCCTCTGGAATCAATGAGGAGACCATCCATTTCTTGGGGGTGTGCAGTGCGGCATCCCTTCCTCCGACACTACGCTGTGAGGGGCACCTGATCCTGAGCGCCGAAGTGCGGATACCACCTCTCGAAGGACGCTCGTAGTTCGTCATTCAGGACTTGGGTACGAACCTGGAGCAGCAGATGCGCTCCGCGCGGCGTCCAGCGCATCTGCTGCTTCTTCACGAACCGCTTGGCGATCACCTGGTTGACCGCGGACTCGACAAAACCGGTGGAAATCCGTTCCCCGCATCGGTACCTCTCCCCGTAGTTGACGATGGCGCCGGCATTGTTGTCGACGTAGGTCGCGAATTCATCCAACGCCCGATCAAGTTTCTTGAGCACGACCGAGCTCGGCAGGCCCGCTTGCCGCTGGTACTCGCGTACATCGGCGATGTCTTCGAGCAGCTTGTTCAAGGTGTCGTCGGCGCGGAACACGTTTCCATGCCACAGGAACCATTTGACGCCCTCGATGTCCTTGAGGAGCTCTTCCCTCTCTGGGCCTTGCAGCCCTCGTGCCGTCTGCAAGAGCTGCTCGATGCGCATCGCGACGTGGAACCAGTCCAGAATGTGCTCGGATCGCGGGTGCACGAACGCGCCGAGCTCGCGCACCGTGTCGCCGCCGTCACAAAGGAAGGTGATGTGCTGACGAGGGAGGATGCCTTGCGACTCAAGCACCGCGCATAATCGACGCTTGGGTTTGCGGTCTACTCGATGAACGAAGGCGAAGACTTTGGCCGCACCTTCTTGCGGAATGCTCTTTCCGGCGATGACTTCGAAACAACCGTTGGCGCCAGGCAGGCGGTCGCGGCCTCGGATGTAGCCTCCATCCAGGCCCACCGTGATGGGAGCCGCCGGCTCCGGCGAGGCTTCAATCTCGCGCTGGGAGCCGCCGTCGTAAGCGAACTGTTCCGGGCCAAGCTCCGCCTCGAGTCGCTCCGCGGTGGCTTGGACGTGCTGGCGAATGGTCTCCTGATGCAATCCCTGTTCGATCGGCAGCACCTCCTGCAGCAGCGCCCTGACCGATGCAAAGGAGACTTGCGCCGCCCACTTGGCCTCCAGGTACGCCAGTTCCGGCGACGTGTGCACCGTCAGCAGTTCGCTCAACGGACAGAACGTGACCTCCCGGCATTGCTCGCAAAGGCAGCGGTGCCAACGGGGACTGCGCAGGACGATATCCCCGAAGGCGGTGCGCAAGCGCAGCGGGTGGTAGCCCTTGATGGCCCGCGGCCTGCCGCAGTGCGGACAGCCCCTGCGCCCTGCCAAATAGCTCTCCAGCTGCTGGCGCACAAGCGTTTGCTGGAGCTTGCCGAGTATGGACTTGGCCTCCCCGAGGGCCAGTCCGACGTCCTGCACCTGGTCACATGGACGATCGATGGCCTGAAGCGGCACGGTGAAGGAGCGCGACGCGGCCCTCTCAATGCGAATCTGAACGGTGACTTTCATAGCGCCTACCTTTCCTGCGATTGCGCAGCCAATGCGGCGAGCCTTCGGTTGACGGCTCGCCGATCGAAGCGGTCGGGGTGATAGTGGCGCAAGATGTCCCATTCCTCGTCGTCCACTCCGTCGAGAAGATCCTCCAACTCGTGCCGGGACCTGCTCTCGCCGACCAAGGTGTACTCGAGCCGAGTGGCCATAAACGCCTGCGGACCGCCGCAATCCAACGGAGGTGCCGCGCGCCGGCCTGCGATGCACACCGGATACAACCGCTTCGGGTCCAGGGGCAAGGTGGCCTCGATGCGCAGGTCGTGCACCCACAAATCGCCGAAGTCGTATTCGTAGGTGAATCGCTCAAGGCGCCGCAGCGCCAGTTGGCCGATCAGGGCATTGTGGGCGTCGGTGTCGAAGGCCACGCCGCCCTCCTGATTGACTCCGTACTCGCGACCGCGAATCTCGAAGCGGTGAAGGTGCATGTCCTGCCAGCCGAACGCGACCAGCAGGATCTGGTGAAGCCGGGCGACGCTCGTATCGCTACGCACCAGCAGGCGCCGCCAGGCCCTTTCCCTTCTGAAAGATGCGCCGGGCAACCTCCTTGATTGATGGCTCAGTTGCCCAGCCTCACGAGCCGTCGTTGTTGAATCCATCCACTCCCTTCTCCGCCAGGAATCTGGACATCTCGTCGGCGATCTCGAGATTGTTCAGATCGGAGAAGGGGAAATGCGTGTTGCCGCGAATGCCCATGGAGGGAAGGTCGACCAGGCATTTGGGGCAATCGTATTTTTCCTGAAGATTGAGGAGCCTTCTCAATAGCGGCGTGAGGATCATAGGGCTGCGTCGTCGGCCGAAGATCAAAACAGGTTCTGCATCACGATGCAGCCTATGCGAGCCACGCCTTGGTGCGGAATAGTTCTCCGCCGGCACCGACGCCTCGCTCCGGCAACCGCGCCAGCGCTCATCGGTGGGCCCCAGAAGATCTATCATCTATCTCGGGTTACAGCGCCTGGCGGGTGACCGGTATCGGGAATCCCTACGGCACGCGCCGCCGCGCTGCCGCGCGCTCTCAAATCGGCGGTATCCTCCGAATCGGCGAAGCCCCCCGCCGCGAACGTAGCGACGTTCATACTTGGACGCTGAGAGAGCAGCACAGCGGCCTCTGTGCGAGCCTCATCTGTACGCCCAAGCTCAACTAGCGCCGAGATTCGGACCTTGCGACATCCCCAAAAATCCGGCGCCTTTGCGAGGCAGTCGTCAGCAGCGAGGATCGCTTCGCCCAGACGACGACTGCCCCACAACGCCGCTGCGTAGTTTGCGGGATACGTGGCGGGCGCAATCGGATTGAGATCCAGTGCCCGTTCAAAATTCCGAGCGGCGGCTTCCACCTCTCCAACGATGAGTTGTGCCTTGCCCAAACTGTAGAAGCACTCGAGTGAATTGGGGCCTAGCAGGCAGCACTTCTGCGCGGCTGCAAGCGCGGCGTCATGATCTCCAGCGAGTGTCTGCGCCTGGGACAGGGCCCCATAGGCGCTTGGTAGGTTTGGCTGAAGCGCAATCGCATGCCGGATTTGCCTCAGAATCTCTGGCATACGACTCTTGTCCCATTCGCCGGTCAGACGAAGACCGACGTCAATGTTGTTGGTGATCCCGAGATAAACCCACGCCGGCGCATAGTTCGGGTCGATGGTCACCGCCTGCTCGAAAAATCGACGGGCCTCGCGGATTCCATCAGGACTGTATTGAAACATCCTCGATTTGCCGTGCGCCATCAGCACGTAGACGTCTAGAGTATTTGGTGGCTGCGCGAGCGCACGGCGATTTTCTGTCTTCATCACACCGACTTGGAGCTTGCCGGCGATGCGACTCACAAGTTCTTGCTGGATTGCACCCAGAGTCGTCCGATCGGCGAGGTGTACGGACGACCAGACAGTTTGACCGCCCTGGCTGTCGATCAGGTCAATCGCGATACGCAGATGGTCGCCGTCGCGGCGCACCGTGCCGTCAACGATATAGCGGCTTCGCAACCGCTGCGCAATCTCGAGCAGCGGTGTTCGGGTCCCGGCAAACTGAAAGCTCGATTGGCTGGAAATGACACGCAGTTCCGAGTCGCGTGCAAGCTCGGATGAGAGCTCGGATGCAACATCGCGGGCGAGCGCGTCACCTTCCGGATCGGATTGTTGCGACTTGAATGCCAGCACAGCGATTGAAGGCCACTCGCTAGCAGTCTGGCTCGCTGGTGCAACGGCGTACCGACCAAGCACGCGCCACGCACCGAAGGCGGCAACTCCCGCAAGCAGCGCCCCTGCAAAGAGTAGCGCCACTGAGCGGTGCGAGCGTCTCGGACTTAGAGGTCGCATCTCCACTGCCGCTCGATCGTTCAGAGCTGCACACCCAACCACCTCGGCACTCACCAGGATGTAGCCGCGACGCGGCACGGTCTTGATCACCCGCCGGCCGGCCTCGCCGAGCGCATGACGCACGTCCCCGATGGCCTGGATGACAGAGTCATCCGTGACGACAGCAGAGGGCCAGACCGCCCTGAAGAGTTGCTCTTTGGTGACCAATCGGCCTGGGTTCAACGCTAGATAACGCAGCACTTGAAAGGCTTGCGGCCGCAACTCGACTACCGCACCCGCAGGGTCAAAAAGCGCCTCGCGTCCAAAGTCGATCACAAACCCAGCCACTTCGAGCTTCGATGGTGCAAGCGGTAGTTCGGTGGCCCGGTCCATACGCTCCCCTCGTCGGCGCGCAACGGCCCCGCGGTGTCGTCAACGTTGAAACATTTGCTTTCGTGGCATTTTAGAGCCGGCCGCGCAAATTTGAACACGCTGCAAAGTGGATAGGCTGCTCCGATGGGCGAGGATAGAGCCCGGCATGACAGGAGCAGAAGATGAGCAAGAGACCCCGCCGCAACCACTCAGCGGCCTTCAAGGCCAAGGTGGCGATTGAGGCCTTGGCCGATGGCAAGACGATTGCCGAGATCGCACAGAAGCACGACGTACACCCCAACCAGGTGACGGAGTGGCGCAGGCAGCTGCTGGAACGCGCCG
>NZ_JBFUHO010000087.1:0-28970 GCF_056402355.1 Variovorax sp. P4_B11 | reverse complement strand
GACGATGGTTCAATGAACTGCTCGAAGCCAGCGCCCGGATCCGCGCCACGCGCACGCTGAACAAGCGCTCGCCGCGGATGGTCAAGCGGCGTCACTCGCCTTACGCATCATTCGACCACCACGCGCCGACGCGCGTGCCCACGGATTGCACTCCCGAGATCATCGGCCCTCCCGGACCCCGACCCAAACCAGCCGACTCCCACATACCGCGCCGTTTCAGGTCCTTCATAGTCTAAACGAACAGTATTGAGTCAAGACCGATTTAACCAATCGCCTCACACACAAAAATTCTGACACCCCCCCTAAATGGAAATTTCGCGTGAGCGTGTCAATTTGTCGGAAAAGTACCCGATCAATAGTCCCAATCCGGTTGCGGGCTTGCGGGCAGTCCCGTCAACAAAGCTTCGGCCGTCCCCGCCATCGGCGCAAAACCCGGGGCCAATTCGTTGAGCCATTCCAGGTAGCGAAGAATCTGGCGCCTAGTCGAGAACACGTGAAATGACGACGCCCCCGTCAGCGTGACGATGCGACGCGCTGCCTCGAGCGCGCGCTGCGCAAAGTTTTCGAGAGGACGTAGTTGCTGCAAGCCATCCACGAGGGGTGCGAGTAGGTAGAGTTCGGCAAGATTGCCGAACGCCCACGCACGATTGCTTGCGTCGCCGGTCTCGGCGTCACTCAATGACTGGACTTCGGCAGCGAGCCACAAAGACAAGGTGTTTTGATCGGACCTGTCCAATGGCTTCGGCAAGCGCTTGAGGTCTTGCAGCACCAGCGTCAAAGAGATGAATTGCACCACGACCCACGGATCGGCGCGGCGCAGAAGATAGGCTTCCCAATAAAGGCCGCGCGCCACTTCCAGGCTCTCGATGATGTGCGTGCCGACCGAAGACCTCTCGCTGACGCCGCCGATCCATTTTCCGAAGGCGTGAAACTGCAACTGCGCCTCACGCTTTTGGGTGCTGGCCAGTTGCGCGAGGATTCGCGCTCGCTGTTGAGGAAATGCTTCCTTCAATTTCTCGAGGCGACTCCGTGCCGTGGCCACGTGCGAAAGTACCTTGGAAATCAATCCGGGGCCTTCCGCCGCGGACACCTGCGAAACGGTCGAGCGTTCCGCCGTCTCCCGCAGCGACAAGCGCAAGAGAACTCGATCGGCCGCGGCGAGAGCACTCTCGATGCTGCTCATCGCCTGCTGAATGCAGGCATCGACGAGCTGCCCCTCGAAATTCGGGGGGAGCGTCGCATAGGCAGTCAGGCTCGCCCAATCGTGCGTGTCGCGATATCGCGCGTGCAAGCGCCGCCGCAGGCCGACAAGAAGCTTTCGCGGATCTTCTCCCCAAAAAAGGCCTTCGTACAAGTCTTGCACCAGCATGACGGAGCCGCCGAATGACAGCGGGAACTGGCTTGCGACGATCAGCGGCACCCCCGACTCGTGCAGGGCATGGCCAATGCTTGCGCCGACACCGGTGACCGTCCCCACGTTCCCCCCATTGCAGCTCGCTAGCGTGACGACCGCAGGGCGCGTGAAGCAGCCCGGTTCATTTTGCTTAGGCGCGCGCAAGATGCTCGCCAATCGCTCGCCAGAGACGACTTCGCGACCTGACGGATCGCTGGACGAATGCAGCGCAAGACCGTAGCGCACGTCGTAGTCTGTGCGCAGTTCGACCCCGTGTGCCAGGATGTGGACATGGGTGTATTGACCGGTGGCACAGGCTGCCTCCAGACTTGCAACGGTGGCGTTCGGCAACAAGGTCAATCGCTTCTTGACCATCTTGCGACGAGCCTCGTCGTCCAGCCCATCCGGAATGAGCCACGGTATCAAGGTGCGGCGCAGCGCGAGGAGATGAGCTTCTGCCGGTACGGGCTCCAGGCCCTCTGGAGACGCGTAGGCAAACAAGACGCGAGGCCGCTTGGGCCAGACGATCGACTCCTCCGCGACACGACGCGTTTCGCGGGTAATGCAGACAGGCTGCTGTGTCTGCAGCGACAACGGTTGCCCCGCGCCGGGAAATCCACTCGGCGCCGTTGCCAGTTCGAACGGCAGCAGCGCCAGTTCGGAAGCTGACAAAATCAACCGCAGGTGTGTCACCCGATCGCACTCGTCGCCCGTGCTGTCTTGTCTGTTCAGATCGGCCGTGAGCCCCGGAATGCTGCCCAGCAGATCCCCCAGTACGCGCGCAGTGTCGGCAACCTGAAATTCCCGTGGCTCTTCCCCCATTTGATAGCTCAGCGCGCGCAGTCGATAGAGCATCTGGTTTTGCTCGAAGGGCACACGCCATGACACCGCGGAGTGGTTTTCGCACAACGCAAGGTAATCGGTCAGCGGCGAGAGCAGCTGATTGTTTGGCGGCCCGTGCCGCAAGAGCTCGAGCGTGATCGTGCGCATTTAGCCACCTCTGGTGAAGGCGGTACCAGGAACGGGATCCATCTTGAAGTTCTCGCTCTGCGGAACCGGAACCACATGAACCAGCTCGCCGGTCGCTCCGCCTTGGGGTTGCGCACGGATTGCCACCACCGTGTTGAGCTTCATCACGACATCGACTTGCGCGTCCAGCGTTTCCATGTTGCCGCGTTGGAGCACGCCATACAGCTTTGCGAAGGCCACCGCATCGCGCCGTCTTTCTGGCGTGATCCGCATCAATCGCGCCCACGTTCCGCTGTTGAAGTAGACGCCGCTCCCGTACCTGCGCGGCAGGGCGCGTTCAAGATGGGTATGGCCGGCCAGCAGGAAGTCAATGGCAGGGGAGACTTCCTTGTCGAGCGCCTTCGCCGTGTCGTCGTAGTCTAGAGGATCAAAGCTTTGGTCGGTATCGAGCTTGTCCAATTCCTCGCGCAATACTTCTTCGGTGGATTGGTTGTTCACCCATTTCCACAGTCCACCGGCAGTCCCGAGTTGGCTGGCCTGGTTGCTCTCGACCATGACAAGCGGATCGACGTTGCGACGAAGGGCATCCTCGACAGCCATCACCATGTCGTCTGCAGCCGCGGCCGGATCCGTGCGGGCAAAGGCACCGGAAGCCGCCGCAGAGGCGGACTGGATGGGTCTGCCCATGACCTCCTCTCCGAGCATTCCGCGTGGCTTGCGCAGTGTCGCCGTCAGTCTGTTGGCCGCCACGCCTAAAGCATTCGACAAGCGGTCAAGCGATGCAAGCTGCGTTGGGTCGCAAGCGACCAGCACGGGTACGACGCCTTCCTTCTCCGGCTTGAGAAGGTCGACAAATGGAAAGCGTCGCTTCACCTTGTTCATCACGTCGATCACCATCTGCGTGCCCGCGTTGGGGATCCACGGCTCGATCGGGCGACCCAACTCCACATCGCGGCCGATCTCGCGAATCTTTTCGAAATCTGCAGGGTTCCAACGATCTACTTCGTTGCCGTGCAAGCACAGCACACTCTTGCCGCCGACAGTGCAAGCCACCCCCGTGCCGTCCATGACCAATTGGAGCCGATGCGGCAACTGGCCATCCTTGGCCGTGGTGCCCGTGAGCAGCTCGACCAGTCGACGCCGAACCCAAGGCAACGCGAGTTCGAGGTCATGGTTGCCAAGATTGATGATCAGGTGGCGATTGGCCCGTTCCAGAAATCGGCGCAGCGCCGCAAAGATCGGCTTGAACGTGGGGTCGGTGAGGGCGATTCGCTCGAGCTTGGCAATTGCGCCGTAGGGGTCGAAGTGGCGCGGATCGCTCTCGGCTAGAAAGTCGATGAAGTCGCCATTGATCACCAGCGCAATGTCCTGGGCCGGATCGCGGTTCGCTAGGTCGCAGATGAACCATTCCATTGCCTTCGTCGACCCGAAAATCTGAAACCCGATGTCGCCGCCAAAGTGCAGGTCGGAAACGACATAGAGTTGGTCGAATCGTGGGTGAGGGATCACGTGAAGCGCCCGAGTCTTTTGGCGGCATTGTGCGCGCAGGATCCCAGCAGGTCCATCCACCAATTGAGGGATGCTTTTCCTCAACTGCCACAAAGGGAGTGTCCCCCGTACTCGTCCCCCGCTACGATCGCGTTTTCTCTCCCAGCATCGGCGGGGCGGGCCTTGGCAGACTTGCTCAATCGAATTGAGGAGGAAGCCGCCTCGATCTTGAGGGAGCCGCCTTGGCGAACGAGCGGTTTCGCGCAAGACTTCCGGATGGAGCCGGCCGGACAGCCGCTGCTTCGGGCCGGCTCGCCGTTTCCCAATCCCTGCCAATAGGAGGATGCATGTCCAAGAATCTTGTTTTCTGTGCGGACGGTACCTGGAATGGACTGGGTAGCCAGGACGACACCGATCAGTTGGATCCCGACGCCACCAATGTCTTGCGGCTCTTCTCCGCGTTGGAGGGCCAGGTCACCGACGAGTCCCTGCGAAAACGCGATGAACTGGAGAAAGTGGTATTCGACAAGGACTCGGACGTCACGCAAATTGCGAAGTATCTGCATGGCGTCGGTGATTCCAACAATGCTATCCGCAGACTCCTTGGCGGCGTATTCGGCGAAGGCTTCATCCAACGCATCGTGCGGGGCTACTCCTTTCTCTCCAGGAACTACGATCCCGGCGACCGGATCTACCTGGTCGGTTTCAGCCGAGGGGCCTACACCGTTCGCGCCCTGTGCGGCATGATCGTGAAGATGGGATTGCTGCCTTTTCGAGCTATGATCGGCTCTGACGGAAGGTACGACCCCGAGCTCGCGTACAAATTGGGCATCCATGTGTGGGCTCGATTTCGAGAAGAAGCCGGCAAGCTCAGCACCCTGCTGGGCTACGTCTCTGAGTTCAAGGGGAAGCACATTGATCTCGATTCATTGATCCAGGTCCCGTCGATCGACACCGTTGCCGTGTGGGACACGGTCGGCTCGCTCGGCATTCCCATCCAGGCCATTGGCGAGGACCGCAACATCGATATCTTCAAGTTCGCGGACTGCGCACTGTCGCCCCGGGTTGCTGCAGGATTTCATGCGCTCGCGATTGACGAGCAACGCATCGATTTCGTGCCGACCTTGTGGGATGCGCGAGAGGACGTCGTCCAGCGATGGTTCTGCGGCGCGCATTCGGACGTCGGCGGTGGCTACGAAGACCGGAACTACTCGTCGATCTCGTTGGCTTGGATGATTGGGAAACTCAAATCCCGCTTGGTGCAATTTCAGCCACAGACGGCAGCGGCTGTCCCCGAATTCGGGCCGATGCACACCCCATACCTCGACCCACCCTTCGCGATTCGTCCGCACGGGCCCCGGGTCCTGCCTGACGACGCATTTTTTCATCCAAGCGTGCAGGAATGTCTTGACAAGTTCGGGGCCTACGATCCTGCAAGCCTGAAGGCACTCCTGACGCAGCGTCGATTGCAAGCGAATCGAATTGGCGAATGAAGCGAGCGTTCCAAGTCGCTGCCATCGTGCCAGCATGCTCCTGATTGGCGGTGCCCGAAAGCCGAACTCCACGGACAAGCATGGTCAATAACGCTAGATGGGATGGGCACCCCCCGCCCTTCGGGGCGGAAGGGGTAAGGACAGAGGCACCTGCGGAACCRACCGGCATGCATCACTGTGGCTAAAGTGGAGTTTCCATCCAACCACTTTGAGAAACGGAGGCCCGAATTGAATCGCACGACATATGGTCTGGATATCGCAAAGCGCGTATTTCAGTTGTATTGGATCGATGCCGACATAGGAGAGATCGTGAATCGGCGCTTCAGCCGGACGGAACTGATCGAGTTCTTGTCCAAGAGCTCTGCGGGGCGGATCGCGCTTGAGGCGTGTGGCAGCGGGCACTGGTGGGCTCGCAAGATCCGCTCGCTTGGCTACGAAGCAGTGTTGCTGCATGCCAAATTCATTCACCCCTTTGTGCAAACCAACAAGACGGATGCTGCTGATGCCCGAGCGACTTGGACTGCGGTTCAGCAGCCTGGCATGCGTACGGTAGCGGTCAAGAGTGAAGAACAGCGAGCGGTGCTGGGCTTGCACCGAGTACGCACTCAACTGACCGAGTTCCGGACGATGCAAATCTATCAACTGCGCGCTCGACGAAGACGTTGTCGCGCCAGCAGCCTCTGCCGTCCATGCTTTGGCGTGCACCGATGCGCTGCACCTCGGCGATGAATTCGGCGCTGCTGAACTGGCTGCGCCGCGCGGCAGAGCCTGGCCGCGTACTTCGCGTTCTAGAACGCGCGCCGGCCACATCAGTCGCACGACGGGCGAACGCCAGACATGGTCTACTTCGCCACGCTGCCCGCGATAAAGGAGGCTGCCTGATGGGTTGAACCATCAGTACATAGCTCAACCGGGGCGTCTCCGGCGGCCTGGCAGGGGCATGAAGATTGAAAGATCAAGCCGCAGCCAATCCACTTATCTCAGGTCAAAGCGTGTTCAGACGGGCGGGGCCGGCTCTGGTCTTCCTGTCGTTCTGCATGAGCGTTCGCACCACCAGCCCGCCCATGGAGTGCGCCACGATGTAGCAACGGAATGTCGTGTCGAGTTCGTCGCCCGTCGGGCTCTCTCCTTTTGCATTGGCCGCAGCGCGCGCAGTGGGCCGCACGAGTTCGCGCACCATGGCGATCAGACTTGATAGCTCCTTGGCGTAGTCCTCGAGGGAAGAGGTCTGCCCCGTTCCGCGCAGCTTCGACGCCGCGTCGTAGAACCGATGAATGATGATCGACGCGATCGGAACGCCCTCTTCCAGCCGCTTCCTCCCCGCTTCGCCGCTCGCGTAGGCAGGGTCGACAATCCATGCCGTCCTTGTGGAGGACGTGGTATCCATCCATATCCGGATGACAGGCGCGCCAGCGGCGACTCGAATAAATAGGACTTTGGCTTTTCCTTTTCAGCGGTGGCCGGTACACAGTAGAGCCCACGTTAAAACCGCTGTAGAGATCCGCCGCGGTCTCGTCGCGCTCGTCCGCAGTGAATGCGAAGCCTCTGACATAGATGACGGGGTACTTGAAAGGCTCAGGCCCCGATGACTTCGTTTCGGGCATGTAGATGTCCTCCGGTGGATTGGAGCCAAGGCGCAATATGCGGCAGTCGCCTTGATATCGGAGCCGATAAAGGCGCAAGGAAGGTGACAGGTAGGAACCAACGCCGCCCATTAGGCCGAGTTTGATGTCGAAGCCTGGCCGCACGACAAGCTCGCCATTGGCAAGCGCGTCTCCCTGTCCGGCAAGGTCCACCTGCAGACGGGTGCCATTTTGCTGGGCTTGCGAGAACCCGTTGCGCGAGCATGTCGGCAGCGAGCTAAGGACTTTAGAAGCCGGTCAAGCCATGGGTGTCTATCGATACTCTCCGAGGTTCTCGAAGGTTCCGACTGCCTGGCTTGCTTGGCGGCATTGCATCCTCATTACGGATGAAAGTCACAATGCTGCCCCTATAGACATCGAGTCGAACATGAACGATGCTCTTCTCCTCCATTCAGACTGTCCATGAACGATCAGTAATGGGGTCGATGCAATCGATGCATCTTGGGGCAGCGACGTGCAGTTTTAGTTGCGAGTGCATGTTCTGCGGACTGCGTGACGAACGCGTCTTCTTTGGAGAGTAGGCATGGATCCATTTACGGTGTCTAAGATCCGCTGGAGCGAGGCCGATGCCAACGGCTTGAAAGTTCTTTCTATATATGCGCGATTTGATCCACGCTATGCCGTGTACCGGACCGAAGAACGGGTCACCATTCAGTTCGCTGATGATCCGAAACTGGAGAGCGAGCAACGCGAGAAGGTGGCTCGGCTCTCACCACTGAGAGGCGAGATTAACGGCTTGGTCGATGGCTGGCGGACGAATCGTCAAGAAAGGTTCAAGAGTGCTGCGCTTCGCTACGACCGCCGTGTCGCGGACACCTTGATCGTCGCGTTGGAAGGCGATGTGGACTCCGCCGTACAGATCCTGGCCCAAATTCGCGACGATGTCGTCGCTGAGCGGAAATCGCTCGCGCGCTTTAAGTATCTGTTCTGCGCCTTTGCGACTGCAGCCGTCCTCGGCCTCATCGCCTGCTTCGCAACCAGCGATTTTGCCCAAGCCCACTCTTTGTTCGTGCCCTACGGCCCGTATACCGCAAACACTTGGTTGGCGCTTGCCGCAGGCACGCTCGGTGCGTTCTTCTCGATCGCTCGGGGAATCAGCAGCCGCAGTATCCACACAGACCTGCAGATGGTCGACAACATCATCGATGCCATCGTGCGAGTGGTGATCGGCGCGATCGCGGCGGTCGTCCTTCAGGCACTGCTGGACGCCAACTTGTTCTCACTCCATCTTGGAAACGCCGTCCTGGGCGCCACGGATCTTCCGATTGGCACAGGCGGAGCCAATCTTCACATCACGCCTCCCCTTGTCTTGCTAGTTGCGGCGTTCATTGCCGGTTTCAGCGAGCGGCTGATCCCGGATCTGCTTGACAGCGCCACCATGACCGCTTCGGACAAGCCGCAGACGGCGTCACCCACGCCTAAGCCAGAAGAGAGCCAAGGGAAAAAGCGTGACGTCGAGGCAGGGTACAGAACCCAAAATGCCCTCGACGCCGGTCCGCTCGACGGTGAGTCTCATGTGGAAGAAAGAGTCGATGGCTGTGATGTCGACGTTTCCAACTCCGATGTGCCACCCACTCCGGATGACCGCTTGCCGGCCGCCTCTGGTGGTGTCACCAGCAGCCGCTAGGGAGGTCAGGAAAATGGTCTTCTCCCTTACATGGCTACCGAGTGTGCTGGAGGCGGCAGGCCTCAAGGTCGCAGAGGTCGATGGATGGCGCAGCCGCGGGCGGGCCGACATGGCCGCCGTGCGCGGCATTATCTGTCACCACACCGCAGGGGCCGCGAACGGCAACATGCCGTCCCTCGATCTCCTGATACGGGGTCGTTCTGATCTTGCCGGGCCGCTTTGCCAGCTGGGCTTGGGACGCGACGGGACCTATTACGTCGTCGCCGCGGGCCGAGCGAACCACGCGGGCGCCGGCCGGTGGCGAGGAATCGACACTGGAAACTCCAGCTTTATTGGAATCGAGGCGGAGAACACCGGCCACGCTGACGATGCCTGGCCGGCCGTTCAGATGGACGCCTATCACCGTGGAGTGGCGGCAATTCTTGCCCATATCGGCGCTGACGCAAGCATGTGCTGTGCGCACAAGGAATATGCCCTTCCCGTGGGGCGCAAGAGTGATCCACTTTTTGAAATGGCTCCGTTTCGGGCCGCTGTGCAAGCGATATTGTCGGGTCAGGCTGCGCAGCCCGCGCTAATTCCAGCGGTTGATGCCAGGTCGCGCCCCACGTTACGGCGGGGTGACGAAGGCGACGTTGTTAGTCTCCTCCAGCAAAAGCTCGGTGTGAAAAGCGACGGCCGCTTCGGGCCTGGGACGGAGGCGGCTGCGCGCCAGTTCCAGCGTGATCACGGTTTGGTTCCTGACGGCATCTTTGGACCCAAGTCATGGGCAGCACTGGATGCGACGACTGCGATTACGGCTTCGGGCCTGGCGCCAATTGCGCCAATCGAAACTACGCCCCCCGTTTCTCCAGGGGCTGCGCCCGTGCCGGGGGGGCGACAGCTGCCACGCTTGGAAGACGATACGCACGGAGTCAGGGTTCAAGGCAACAAGGCGCTCACGCCGGATGGAGAAGCGTTTGCGCAAGTCTTTCGAGCAGGCTTCTTTACGACCGGACGTACTTCGCTTGCCAAATGGCTCGCCAGCTTGGACGCTCCACCCTCAGGTCTCGGCGACTCCGTGATTCGCGTCGTCCGCGCGATGTGCGTCAATGAAGGTGGGCTTGAGGCAGTCAATTCCTATGACGGAAGCTTTTTGTCGGCCGGGATCTTCCAGTGGACTGCCGGCGCGAACGACGAGGCAGGCGAGCTGCCTGTACTACTTTTCCGATTCAAGTCGGCCAGCCCGGAGGCCTACGAAGATTGCTTCGGCCGCTACAAGCTCGATACCCTGGTGAAGACGGGCGCGTTGACCGGGCGTCTGGTGCTTGATGGCCGTCAACTCGACAGTTCAGGTTCCAAGATGCCACTGCGACGGGCCGAGTGGGCCTATCGATTCTGGCGCGCCGGTCATCATCCAGATTTCCGCGCTGCCCAATTGGCGCTCGCTGCCAGCCGTATCGAACGGTTCATCAAGATTCCCGTGGTCGGGCATGCGATCGGCGAGTGGCTAACCTCCCAATACGGAATCGCCTTGATATTGGACGAGCACGTCAACCGTCCCGGCCACGTCCCAGGCACACTCGAGGCTGCGCTCACGAAGCTGTTTGGCGATCAGGTAACTTCTCAGCATCCAGAGACATGGACCGAAGCTGAGGAGCTGCGGCTGATTGACGCCTATATCTCGGCACGTGAAACGACAAGCATGACCAACTCCACGGCGCGCGCGCGCCTCATCGGCGAGTGCACCCACACGGGACAACTGTCGGATGATCGAGGGTCTTTTCACCGCCAATAGCCTGTTGTGCGATCCCGATCGGGAGGATGCTGTCAGTTCTTGACCCAATAAGCTCACTACTTCTTGGTCCAAACGGTCCCGGAAAATCCCCCAGTCTCGGAAACAGCAGTCATCCTTGTTGGAGTCTCGATCTTTAGACTAAGCCTGCCACCACTGAAGACACGGTAGCCTGGAAGATCATGCCAATCGCCCTCGACAAATCCTGCATCAGTCAACAATCCTTCAAAGTTGTTCTCAAAGTAAGGTGGGTTTCCGCCGGACCAGGATACCTCCCGGCCTGCCTGTCGAATGACATAGGTTGCACCATCGTCGCCGCTCCAGGTTCCGCTCAGGTCAACACCCCCGGGCGTTCTCGGCCAACTTATCAAGAATGCGGCTCCGAACGTAACAAGCAGAGCGATGAACCCGAAAATGATCGGCGGGCGCAGCAGAATGCGCATCGTCGAGGCGCTCGGCTTTGCCAGTTCCGATGTTGATCGTCGTTCCTCGGTAGCGGCTTTGCCAGCCTTTTCCGGCGAGTCGCTAGAAAGGTCGGTGGCCAGAATCACCTTGACCTTCTCGGCTACGATTTGAAGATGCCGCTCCAAGGGAGGCGTCAATGCGTCCATCCAATGGATGTTGCCTAGGAAGTACTTGAACGATTCCGTTGGCGTGATGTTCTCGATTCTCAGCGGCACAATGGTGACCCCGCCATCAGCCGCCACCTCGATTTCGCGCTTGATCTGCTTGGACTTGTTTGCGTTGGTCGAAAAGACCAGCAGCAGCAGTCGAGAATCACGGATTGATCTCACGATCGACTCACCCCAATCCGCACCCGGCATGATGTCTCGCGGAGCGATCCAGCATCGCACTCCGTTGCTTTCGAGGATCGCGCACACCGCATCCGCGGCGGCCTTGTCCTCCGACGAATAGCTAATAAAGACATCGTGAGCCATTGAGATTCCTCCAGTTGCGCGGAACGTCGCACGGCGCGTGAGCGATGACGGACGGCAGTGCGGAGGAGACGAGACTGATTCTTCTGATCAATCTCTAAAGTCCGGGGCGATCTCCGTTGCTTCCGGCGCGATGAGGTCCGGAAGCAAGTCTGGTATGAAATTCACGACCGCCGTGCTCCGATGCATCGTTACTGCCCGGTTGCCATGCATCACCAAATGCGCCGGTCCCGTGCGGCAGAACGCGCATGGGGAACTGCCGGTACTCGCAGTGTATTGGTCATACCCCAGGAAACTCAGGGGCCGATCACAGGGGCCGGGAGAACCACGTTGGTGGCGTCGGAGATTGCCTTCCACAACACTCCGACAACAGCATTCCAGACTTTCTCGACGGTCACCATGAGAAGCCCACGCAACGTTTTGGCAAAGCTCAGAACCATGTCCTCCAGATTGTCAAGAAAGAAATCTCTGGTTTCTTCCGTGATCTGCTTTGAGGCAATTCCCTGCTCGACGAATTGCGCCTGTACCGCGATGGCTTGCAGTTGGCGCTGTGAGAAGCCGCGGAAGGTGGAGACGTCATTTTGGAGGACGCCGGTAGCCGCCGCTTTCATGTCGGTAACGAGCTTTTCTACGTCCAGTGTCATGTTCGAACTCCTGATCAACGCTGAAGAAAGTTTTCGTAGGTGATTGCCTGGTCGAAGAAAACAACGACCTGTCCCTTAAACGCACGCGCCTCAATGACAGTGATGCCCTGTTTGCGGTCGGTGTCTCGCATCTTCGTCAGAGTCTCAGCGACCTTCTTGATTGCGTGCGCGCTGGGTGGCGTCGAATCATCATCTGTCAAGGCTTGCGATTGGCGCTTGTCCAGTGTCTGGTTGATCGCGTCTGTCACCCTGTTCTTTGGCATTGGTCTCGCTCCAGCAAGCAGCCCCAGTGCGTCAATGCTTCCGATGAGCTTGTTGTACTGACTCTCTCTGCTCGCAAACGTGCCCGCGCTGGTTCCCACCGATACAGTGGCCATCAGGATCATGGTCTCTGTGTTCGCTTGGTTGAGGCCATCGGCGACGACCTTGTCGTATGGTGGAGCAAGCTGCACCGCACAGCTTGCGAGCACGAGGAGCACCGTCCAGGCCGTGAGTCGTCCCGATCTGAGCAGGTACTTTGCGATTTCCATGGCGGTCCTCGTGTATGGGCGCGGCCGGTCGGGCAGCGGAAGCAAAACGGTGCTCATCCTAGGCCTGACCCATATGGCTCACATCCCCAATGCTTGGGATCCGACACCATTGACGACATTGCTCACGACCGGGCCAGGCGGCAGATGCGGACCCGACTTTGCGCGTGGTGCCACGGGCGCTTGCAGCAGTGGCTCGCACTGGGCGCAAACCCACTTACCGCGAACGTGGCGCTCCATCGTGAACACGCCGGGCTGGTACCCAACGCTGAACGTGTTCAAGCGCGACGGCGACAAGGTGCGCCTCCTCTGGGCCAGCGAGTGACGCGCGAGATGGCCGACCCCGGCCAAGAGACCCGCGCGACGCGCCCGACATCGCCTCGCTCTGGAACGTGCTGGACCTGACGCCGGGCGGGGTGGGACCGACTGGTGTCCGAAGCTCCAGTACTGAGAGGCTCAGCCGGAAAGGAGTGCGACTGACTTGTCGACGAAGCGCCGCATGCCTTCCTCCTCGTCGGCCGAAAACTCGGCGACCTGCGCGAGCGTCTCGTCGAAGCGTCTCAGCAGTGATTCGCGCAAGACGGCTGTCGGCGCCGGTCCAATCTTGACCCAACCCTCACAGGTGGGTCAATTTTCGGCGGGCGCCAACAGGTTCTACAACCCAACCCGTCGTCACTCGACGCTCGGCTATGTCAGTCCGATACAGTTCGAGAAAGCTCAAAAAGCTTAGGTCGGTGTCCACGAAACCGGCAGCAGCCCAAACAGATCACTTCGCCGCCCTACCCTTTTGCGCTGCGCGCCCTACTGCGGGTCCTTAACCTTACGTCAAGCCGACCGATGTGAACGGCGTTCAGGAAACGCTTCTATTCGGCGGCGAGGACGCGGTTTTGCATTGAGCGGTGTCGGGCCGGGTTGGTCGGTGAAGGTCGAGCGGACGTGAGTTCGCCCTGGAGGCCGCCCTGCAGGGCGGCCTCCAGGGCGAATTCGATTGGGGTCGACGGTTGACGTACGGCCCTGAGGCGGGGCCGGGAGCGCCGGCGGCGTTGGCCGATGGCGGCCATCTGCGGTAGAACGACCGCCATTGCCCTGAGTAGGCGGGCACGGCGGCGGCAATTTGCCTGGCAGCGAGAACCGCACGCCGTGCCCTACACACGCCAACAGCGAATGCGGCGCCAGTGTTGCATTGCCGGACGCAGCCGTCCAGCGCAACGTGTGGCCTCGGCTCGGTGTGCCGACCTCGGGGAGCTTGACTCCGAGGAGCACCGCCTGGCCGAGCATCCCGCCCGCCTGTTCGTGTTTGCGCGGTGCCGCGCGCAGGTGCTGCTTTGCAGCCGCTGCGACCGTGGTCAGCGCTACTGCGGCCGCGCCTGCTCTCGCGCTGCGCGTCAGGATTCGCGGCGCGAGACTGCGCGGCGTTACCAGCGCAGCCGTGCCGGGCGGCTTGCGCACGCCGCACGGTCCCGGCGATGGCGCCGTCGCCAGCCTGCTCAAGTCGGGCGTGACGCTGCGGGCTCCACCAACTTCGTGACGCACCAGGGTTCCCCGCTCATGGCTGCCGGTGCTCCACTGCCTCCATGCGAGCAAGCCGCCGAACCCAAGCCCGTCGACACCATCGTCAACGTCGTCAACGTCGCACCAATCTGCCGGCGCTGCGCCGCAGCGCTGTCGCCGTGGGCCCGCCAGGGCTTCCTGCGCCACGCCCGCGCCTCGCGCTGGGCCGTTCGAATGGTCGAACCCTGCCCTTGATCAAGGAGAGCCTGCGTTGATCATCCCTGTCGATCTGAGCGCCCAGATCCTGCGCCTGTACCAGGCCGAACACTGGCGCGTGGGCACGATTGCGCGCCAGTTGCAGGTGCACCGCGACACCGTGCGGCGCGTGCTCGCACAGCCGGGCTCGGCGGCGCCGCCTTCACCGCTGCGCCCCAGCCGGGTCGACCCGTACCGCCCCTTCATCCTGGCGACGCTGGCCAAGTTCCCCACCCTCACGGCCGCGCGGCTGTTCGTCATGGTGCACGAGCGCGGCTACCGCGGCAGCCCCGAGCACTTCCGCCACGTCATCGCCAGCATGCGGCCCCGGCCGCCGGCCGAGGCCTTCCTGCGCCTGCGAACGCTGCCGGGTGAACAGGCGCAAGTCGACTGGGCTCATCTGGGTCATCTGCAGATCGGCCGCGCGCGACGCCCGCTGATGGCCTTCGTGATGGTGCTGAGCTACTCGCGGGCCATCTTCCTGCGCTTCTTCCTCGACGCCCGGATGGACAGCTTCCTGCGCGGTCACGTCGAGGCGTTTGCCGCCCTCGGCGTCGCCCGCGTCCTGCTCTACGATTTTGTTCCCGGGAACAAAATCGTAGATGCCGCGCCGCGGCACCCCGCCGAACACCTCGAAGGCACAGTTATGCGCGTCGAACAGCATCTCGTGGGTCTGCAGCAGGTAGCCCCGCACGAGGAATGCCCGGCTGTGGCTGAGCTTGAAGTGCGCCACCTGCAGCTTGGTGCGCTCCCCGCCGATGACCGCCCAGTCCTCGCTCCAGTCGAACTGGAACGCCTCGCCGGGGCCGAACGCTAAGGGAACGAAGGTGCCTCGCCCCGTGGTCTGCTGGACTTCGTGGCGGCGCGCATGCCAGGCCCGCGCGAAGGCCGCCACGCGGTTGTAGGACCCCTGGTAGCCGAGCGCAGCCAGGTCGGCGTGCATCTGCTTGAGGGTGCGCCGCTGCTTGACCCGCTTCGCATAGCTCGGCGTCGCCTCGCCCTCGCGCAGGTACTTGCGGATGGTGTTGCGAGACAGGCCCGTGCGTCGGGCTATCTCTCGAATGGACAGTTGCTCACGCAATGCCCAACGTCTGATGACACTCAGTGTCGCCACGTCAATCACTCCTGTCCTCCCGCCACTAAAAGCAGCAGGTTAGGGTTCTTACGTGGGTCAGATTTAGATGGAAATCGCCGGGCTCAGTGGGTCACTTCTGGATGGAAATCAACAGTCTTGCGTCGCATCACACTCGAATCTGAATCTCCCAATGCCTGTCGTCGCAGAATGCCAGCCTTCCCTTCGAACGCGGGTCCAGCGCGATACAGCGCGTCGTACGCTCTGCGCCTGGTTCGCGAAGAAAAGACGAGGCGCAATGGTTACAGGCCATGGCGCAGATTTGGCAGGCCTGGACGCACTGCGAATATCGAGTGTCCGTGGCCATCCTCAATGGCGCTTGAAGTACTGCACTTCGCGCTCGTGCTGGCGGGCCTGTTCGAGGGTATCGAAGGTCCCGAGATTGCGGCGCTTGCCGGTCTTCGCGTCAGTCTTTCGCGAGCAGAGGCGGTAGTGACCGGAGGCCAGTTTGCGGATCATGAAAATTCTCCTGAAGCATCGATCGGTGATCCGAAAGCTGAACCATCGGCACCCGCATGCTTGTGGGACTTGTCCGTCCTCCATTGCCGGCGAGAGGCGGACAGAGTGCGATCCGGCTCCGACAGCGGACGGCACCCCTATTTTGAAGGCGCCCGCCAGCGCAAGCGTCTGCGCGGTTGCGGCCGCGGCTGACAGGAAGCCCGTTCAGCAGGCGCGGTCGGGCCAGTGGCCGGCAACGGCCGATACATCGCGAAAGGAGCGCTGTCATGAACGTCAGCGAATTTGTGTGGCACCTGAAGGAGTGGGACTTCTATCCGGGCGACGGCGTGGGCGGCCTCGACGTGGCGCTCGAGAGAGCGAAGGATTTGCACTACGTCCGCGTGGGACAAGGCGCTGGCCTGCGACCGACCGGTTCTGCTCGAATGCGTGACCGATCCCGACGTTGCGCCCTTGCCACCTCACATCACGGCCCAGGAAGCGAAAGAACTTCCCGAAGACGGCTTCGTCGGAACCCGAACTGGGCAGCGTCGTTGCCAATACGGTCAAGGAACTGCTCGCCAGCGGCCATCTTCTCGCAGATCACGCCCACCGTCGAAAATGCAGACGATCCCCTACCCTCGGCTGGCACGGAAGGCGCGCCCGTGCACGCCTATACCAAACTGGCGAAGGAAGGCGACCGCCGCAACATTTCTTGTTGCGCCGGGTGACCACGCCGTTGATCCAACTGCACGAGTCCGTCTTCTGCCCGGCCCGATAGATCACCGCTCGCGCTCCGTTATCAACAGTGTGCGCAGGTGAGTGTCCTCCGCTTGCTCATTCCAAGCAGGTTGGCTTTGCCACCCGAGGAATGTTGCTTAGGAACGAGGCCGAGCCACGCTGCTGCTTGCCGACCACTTTCAAGGTTCTTCGCGTCGCCGATCGATGCGACCAGCGCGCTGGCGGGTGATCGGTCCGATGCCGGGAACCTGCGCGAGCTTGCAACTGAGGATCGCTGGCGCGATGCCATGCCTGGATCTTGGCCTCGAGTTCATCGACCTGGCGATCCAGTTCTTTGTGATGGCCCAGCAGACGTTGCACGAGCACGCGAAACGCTCCGGGCAGTCCTCGCTCAGATCCGGCACGCGCGTGGCGATGTAGCCGATGCCCTGCGGAATGATGGGCCCGAATTCCACGAGCAAGCCGCGGATCTGATTGACCTGGGCGGGACGAGCCTTCACGAAGCTCTGGCGCACTCGATGCAGCGCCAACACCGCCTGTTGATCGACGTTCTTGACCGGAACGAAGCGCATGTTCAGCCGGGCCACCGCCTCGCAGATCGCCTCTGCATTGGCCGCATCATTCTTGTTGGTCTTGACGTAGGGCTTGACGAACTGGGGTGCCATGAGCTTGACGGTATGACCCATGCCCTGCAGCTTGCGCGCCCAATGCTGGGCACTGCCGCAGGCCTCCATTGCATTTCAATTTGCTGAGACGAATTCTCGATTGCCGCTGAATCTGCAGTTCCTTCTATATTCGCCCCATCAATAGGAGAACGATCACAATCAGAAGGATCAACCCCACGCCCCCGCTGGGCCAGTAGCCCCAACTGCTACTGTATCCCCAGCTTGGCAATGCTCCGACTAGCATGAGGAGCAGGACGATGAGCAGGATGAGGGAAAGGGACATGATGTTCTCCTGTTGAAGCGGATCCAATTTTGTCAATCGGGTTGGGGCCATGGTTGCCGGAGAGACGCGACTTTGGTGGTCAGGCCTCTCCTACCAATTGAAGCAAGGATCGGGCTTGCCCTGGTTTGGTCCTCAAAACAGCCAGATCGACGCGTCGTCATCCTCACTGCTAACCAGCGGGGCACATTGCTGGACCTTGTCTGACAGCCTCAAGGTCTGCAGGATGGCGGGGCCGCTGCGGTGCGAGCGTTAAAAGAGTCTGCGGCGAGTCTCCCGCTCGTTTCATCGTCGAATTCCTAAGGAGAGGCACATGAACCCATCCACCACCCCGCCGTCGAACCCTTTACCTGCTGACGAAGACCTGGTCGAACAGGCCCGTCCCGGCTACGGCATTCCGTCGCAGGATCCGAGGCCCGCGGCGCAGTTTCCTCTGGCGCCCAAGGAAGCACAGCGCGAGGCAAATTCGGTCCTTGTGGGTGGCGGCGTCATCGTCGGTGCGGCCGCGGGCTCCACGATTGGCGTCGCGGTGGCCGGCCCGGTCGGTGTGGTGGTAGGCGGTGCGCTCGGAGGCGTTGCCGGCGCACTGGGTGGCGCTGCCGCTGGCACGATAGTGAAGCCGGAAGATTCGATCGGCGCCGAAACAGCGCGCGCGGACACCCTGCGCCCTGATGGTGACGGTTAACGTTCGCGAAGGTCCGCTCACACCCAAGAACGCGCAACAGATGCTCGGTGCGACGCAGTTTCCGCTGTTTGACCTGAGCACGTCGCCCACGGGTCTCGAGGCGCTATCGGCGTGACGATTGAGCCGTCGGGAAAGCGGCTTCCGCAGTCGGCGCGGCGATCGCGTTCAAGGGCGGTTCCACCATCGCACCGTTGACTTGATCCGATTCCCCGGAGTTATCGTACTTTGCCAAGCGAACGATCGCTTGCAGGCAGCATCAACACCGGGGCGGCGATCGTGACCGGGGTATTCGAACTCGCACATCGCGAGGCGATCGTGGCGCACTTGAAGGCGCTGGGCGCACCGGAGTGAGGGATGGCGGCCTTCAGCATCGAACGTGCACAGCGCGAGCTTTGCGGAAATTGTCCGGCGGGGAAGGGACGGGATCTTGACTGCATCGACTTGTTCGGCTGCGTCGCAGCTCGCAACACCGTTCGCTCGCGGGACAAAACTGACATCCACGATGAATGGGCACCGACGGCCTCTGCATCGCAATCCATTGATCATGGGCACCCAACGTTCAAGGAGCGCGAAATGCCACGAGGTGACAAGTCATCCTATACCGACAAGCAGAAGCGTCAGTCCCAACACATCGAAGAGGGATATGAACAGCGCGGTATTGACAAGGACGAATCCGAGCGCCGTGCCTGGGCCACGGTAAACGCCGAAACAGGCGGCGGAAAGAAGAGTGGCTCGGGCCGCGGCCAGCCCGAGAACCACGCACCGTCGCGCAAAGGCGGTCGTCTGGGCGGAGCAGCGGCCGCCAGCCGCACTGCAGCGCAACGCTCGGCTTCCGCGAAGAAGGCGGCCGCTACGCGCAAGCGCAACGCGGAAAGAAGCTCATAGAACGCGCCCACGTCGCACAGCACACTATCGGCAGGGTTCGATCACCATCGCAAGACCCGTGGAGTTGAGTGACCTGGGGGCCTCATTCCGCAAGGTCCGACGATGAAGTTGTCCTCCGACGCGGAGGAGCGAGTCGGTCCGTCCGGCTTGGCTTGCAAGGCGACACCATCGCGATTCTGGCGTTCTGAATCGAAGAACCCATCAAGAACGCTGCGCCAGTCAAGGCAATGTCCACCTCGGACAAGACTTACAAACGTCATCGAGTCGAGACGACAGGTCGCGCGCCGTGCAATGTCAACCATGAAGGCTCATTGCAGTTTTCTTTCTCAACCCGGCCGTCGCTGAGGCGACCGACCCTTCAAGGAGCAACTCATGGCCAGCGATACCAACGCAACCTTCCCCACCGCAGGCGCGGTGTCGAACGATCAAGTGGTCGACGTTCTGAATGATCTTCTGGAGAACTCGCGCGACGGCGAATACGGCTTCCGCGCGTGCGCGGAAGAGGTGGACTCGGCGGAACTCAAGCAGCTGTTCCAGAGCCGCGCGTCACAGTGCGCCAGCGCGGCCTCCGAGCTCGTTGGTCTCGTCCGCCAGTTCGGTGGCAAGCCCAACCACGGCGGCACCGTCGGCGGTGCGATGCATCGCGGCTGGGTGCACGTGAAAGGAACGGTCGGTGCCGATAGCCCGCTGTCGATGCTTGAAGAGTGCGAGCGCGGCGAGGATACTGCGGTCGCGCGCTACCGCAAGGCGCTGAAGGAAGACCTCCCGGCCGAGGTGCGTGCGGTGGTGCAGCGCCACGCCGACGGCACCCAGCGCAACCACGACCAGATCAAAATGCTGCGGGACCAATACCGGAGCACCAAGTCCTGAATTTCGCGCGATGCACCGCGACCGGGCGGGTCCCGGCACTGGTCATTTCGCATGAACGCAAATCGCTCTTCGGCAGGGGCGTTTCTCCGGAAGGAGATAGACCCGCGCGCATGGTCTTGCCCAGCGCGCGGCGAAGAACTTGTGCAGCGGGTTGCCGGTTTCCTTGAATCAGCGAACTCGGGGCGCAACCCGCATTCAGTGCTCGGTGCGTGACCGCCTACGCTGGAAATGTCCAGGAACTGGTTGAGGCACTGCACGGCCCCCCGCTCGGCGCAGATGCCACACAGGGCGGGCTCGCACCGCTTGATGCTGCCCATGCAGATGATCGGGATTCGGGCCGGATCGAGGTACGCGTAGTTGCGCAAGCCCTCGCAGCCTCCCGCGAGCGCGGTGGTAGCGTCATTACAAAGAGCGGATCGTCGACGCCGCCGAGAATGGCATCGCCATCATCCCCGTGCCGCGGCCAGCGAGGTGGCGGCTCTCCTCCGAAGACTCACTACATCGACAGCAGCCGGTGCAGGAACGGAAATCCGATGCTCAGTTCTGCCTGGTGGCCGTCGCTCTTCAGAGGCCTGTCGGGCAGGAAGCGCGAAACGACCTTGCGACCTGTGCGCCCTTCCATGTCTGTCATCCTGATGAAGTCGCCTCGCGAGACCGAAAGCGATGCCCCTCCCCGGTCCCCCGACGGCGAGTCTTAACGGGCGAGATCGTCCTACCTCCGCGGGCTGAAGACGGCGCCGCGGGCGAGCTTCAAATCAGCGCGTCGTGGTGCTGACCATCTACCCTAGCTCCGAACATTCCACCCGGCCGCCATTCGGCTGATCGACATCGTCGAACGCGGCGCTCCCCTGGATCCGCACGTCGCCTCGGAGTTGGTGGGCGCAAGGCTGGCTGCTTTCACGTGGGGTGACGAGGTACCCAAAGCCACGGCGCTCGCCCGCGCCCATGTGAGCGGCTTCGACGATGCCCCACCGCGAGTTCGCGGCTTGGTCCTCAACGTTGCCGCCTACGAGTGCATCAGCCGAGGAAACTACGCGCAGGCATCGCACTATCTCGCGACCGCAAAACGCGCCTACGGGGGCGAAATCCACGGGCTCAATCACACCCTCTGTTTCGAAGGGGCCATAGAGTTGCATCAAGGCAATGTCGGCGAAGCGCGCCTGCGTTTCGAGGCCACTTTGCGCAGGATCATCGACGCGGGGTATCGATTTACGGACGCATCGGGCGTTGCTGCCGCCCACTTGGTCGAAGCCCTTTACGAACTGAACGACCTGCAAGCGGTAGAGCTTCTGCTCGAAGACTACCTGCCGACGATCCGCGACGCCTGCACCGCTGATCACGTGATCGTCGCTTACCGGGTGGCGGCGCGCACGCACGCCCTGCGAGGGCGCTTCCGATCTGCTCAACAGACGCTCTCCGAGATGCTGGATCTTGGCGACGCTTGGGCCATACCTCGGATTGCCTCTGCGGCCCGGCAGGAGAAGCTGAGACTGGCACTGCTGGGCGGCGACCTGGCGAGTGCACGCCATCTGATGGCGTTGATTGAGCATAGCGGCGGCTGGAAGGCCGAAGCCGATCAGTTCCTCTATGCCGACGATCTCGACGATGGCTTCATTGCGGCCGTGCGGCTTGCCATGCGCTCGGGCGCAGCACCGTCGATGATCCCCCGCGTGCAGGCGGCGGTGACGCAGGCCGAGGCCGCCCAGCACACGCGCCGTGCCGTGCGCCTGCGCTGCCTTTTGGCACAAGCTTATGAGGCCGCGCTGAAGCGCCCTCAAGCGCTGGAGGTGCTCGAGCAAGCGCTGCGCGTCGCCAGCACCAAGGGACTCGTGCGAGTGGTGGCCGACGAGCCCTGGCACCTTCAGCCCCTGCTCGATGCGATGATCGCGCGCGATGGCGTGCACCCGCCGCATCTGGCCGCCGTCTGCGACGCCGTGCAACCAACCCTGACAGCGATGACTCCTGCTTCGGACCAGAGTGCTGCAGAAGGACTGCTGAGCGAGCGCGAGCGTCAAGTCGTGCGCCTGGTCGCCGATGGATTGTCGAACAAGGAGCTGAGCCGTGACCTGTTCATCAGCGAGAACACGGTGGAGAGCCACCTTCGTCGCATCAACGGCAAGCTGGGCGTGAGGAGCCGCATGCAGGCTGTAACACGCGCGCGGGAATTGGGTTTGATCTAGATGGGATGGACACCCGCCGCCCTTCGGGGCGGGATGGCAGCAAGGATAGAGGCACCCCGGGACCGAACGGTGCCAAAGTGGCGTCTTCATCCACCACCTCAGGAACGGAGGGCCGAATTGAATCGTACGACGTATGGTCTGGATATTGCAAAGCGCGTATTTCAGATGCACTGGGTCGATGCCGAAACCGGAGAGATCGTGAATCGACGCTTCAGCCGGACGGAATTGCTTGAGTTCTTGTCGAAAAGCTCTGCAGGGAGGGTCGCGCTTGAGGCGTGTGGCAGTGGGCATTGGTGGGCGCGCAAGATTCGCGCGCTTGGCCACGAAGCAGTGTTGTTGCACGCCAAGTTCATTCGACCTTTTGTGCAAACCAACAAGACCGACGCTGCTGATGCCCGGGCGATTTGGACTGCAGTTCAGCAGCCTGGCATGCGTACGGTGGCGGTCAAGAGTGAGGAACAGCAAGCGGTGCTGGGGCTGCACCGAGTGCGCACTCAACTGACCAAGTTCCGGACGATGCAGATCTATCAGCTGCGCAGTCTGCTTTACGAGTTTGGCGTGACGTTGAGAACTGGCAGGCTGGCCGGTTTGGCCGAGCTGCAAGATCGAATGGCTGACATTGAGGGGCGCGTGCCCGGTCTGCTGATGGACGTGCTGCGAGAGCAACTCGCGCGTGTTCACAGTTTGGACGAACAGCATCTGCCACGGTGACCAAGTCGCAAGCAACACATACGTCGAAGGAAACGGCGTCCGAGCGAAAAATCGGACGACGCGTTGAGGCCGAGGATATTGGAAGAGGCGTCCGTGCACACCTTCCCCAAAGGGCAGTAGACAGCGAGCTCGGGCTCGCTCAAAGTGTGCTTGGGGACCCACGATGGGTATCAGCACCCCTGTCTATGCAGCGGTCGTCGATGAGGACCAAAGCCTTTACCCATCACTCGAATCGGCCTCGCGGCAGGAGCGGCGCGATCGACTCGGTCGAGGGTCTGCAAAGCGGACTCCAATGGGCCTCTCAGGCAGGCTCCCTGGGTCCCAACCCGTTCTGGAGAAATTTGAATGAACCTCAACCTGAAAAGAACCGGTCATCGGCTTGGCTATGCCTTGCTGGCGGCCTCGACACTGCTGGCATCCCATCGCATTGCACTGGCCCAAGAGACATCGGCGCCGGTCGCAGCACCCGCGAAGGCGTTCAAGGACCAGCGCGCCCTCAGTCTGCTCAAGGGCATGAGTGACACGCTGGCCGGGGCGAAAACCCTTGGATTCAAGGTCCGCGGCATCGTCCCGACGCCCTCTCCGACCGGGCAGTACGTCAGCCTGTTCGCTTCTTCGCGCGTGGTGATGCAGCGGCCCGACAAGCTGTTCGTGGCGGCGCGTGGAGACCTGTTCCCGAGCGACATCGTCTACGACGGCAAGACGGTGACCGCAATCGGCGTGGATCGCAAGTTCTATGCGCAACGCGAGGCAGCGGGCGGCGCCATCGAATCGCTCATGAAGAGCGAGCTGCCGGGGTCCGACGCCACGACGCCGTTTCTGGATCTTCTCGTTCCGGACCCCTATGCGTTCTTGACAAAGGATCTTTCCAGCGCGTTCTGGGTCGGTCAGTCGACTGTCGGTGGCGTCAAGACGGATCACCTGGCGTTCACTGCCGAGGGACTGGACTGGGAAGTCTGGATCGGCGCCATCGACAAGCTGCCGCGCCTGATGGTCATTTCCTACCGAAGCGGCGATCGTCAACCGACGTTCACCGTGGAGTTCTCTGATTGGAAGCTCGGCGCACCCGTTGCGTCGCAGACCTTCAACGCGTCCGTCCCCAAGGGTGCGGTGAAGCTCGAGTTCAAGCAGATCGAACAAGTCAAGTGATCACGCAAAGGACAATGTGATGAAGCAAATCAAGACACTCGTCATCAGCGTCGCGATCGTGGCCGGCACGCTCGCTCCCTTGTCTGCTGCGAATGCATGGGTCGCCGCTGCGGGCGGCTGGCGCGGCGGCGCTGTTGCGGTCGGTGGCGTGCACCGTCCCTACTATCATCCCTACTACCGTCCCCCCGGCTGCTACGGCTGTGGTGCTGCCGCCGGTGCGGTCGCCGGAATGGCGGTGGGCGCCGCAATCGCGACCGCGGCGCGCCCCGCCACGGTCGTGGTCCAACAGCCGTCGGCCATCGTCGTCCAGCAGCCCGCCTATGGGGTCCACCCCAACTTGCCGATCGGCACCCAGCTGGCGCAGATCCCCGGTGGGGCGAGGGATATGGTCGTGAACGGCACCCACTACTATCAGGCCGGTCCGAACTGGTACAAGCCGTATTTCGGGTCCAGCGGCGTCTACTACGAAGTGGTGCCTGCACCATAGGCCAGTCCGGCATGGCTCACTCATCAATCGACAAAGGAAAATCACAAATCATGAAACGCATATTATTTGGCGTGACGATCGCCACAGCGATAGCCACGAGTGCTTTCGCACAGTCCTACAAGATGACCACACCTATCGCGCCGGGCGTCGCGGTGCCGAACAAGATCGAGTCCTCGATCGGAACGCTGAACCTCAATTACGGCTACCCGTCGGCCGATACGGTCGACAAGATCTACGACAACCTGGACCGTTCCCGGGCGCTGCAGGCTTACTTGCTGGCGATTCCGATCGTCAATCAGGCCGGCATGCGCGACTCGCTGCGCAAGTTCGGACCCGACAATCAGACCAACGTGATCTGGGAAGGCCTGATGGATTCGAAGACCGTCGCCCTGACCGGCAACGACAACACGATCTACAACTTCATGTGGGTCGACACGAGCAAGGGTCCGGTGGTGGCCGAGATTCCGCCCAAGGTGCTCGGGACGGTGGACGACTTCTGGTACAAGTGGGTGGGCGACATCGGCATCACCGGGGCCGACAAGGGCGAGGGCGGCAAGTACCTCCTGTTGCCGCCCGGATTCAAGGGCGACATACCAGCCGGATATCACGTCTTGCGGCCGAGCACCTTCGGCAACTACTTCGTCTTTCGCTCTTTCCTCGTAGACGGCTCCACCCAACCCGCGATCGATTCGGCCAAGAAGAACCTGCGCCTCTATCCCTTGGCCGAAGCCGCCAACCCGCCGCAGATGAAGTTCGTCAATGCCTCCGGGCTCCCATCGAACTTCGTCGCACCGGGTGACTATTCGTTTTGGAGCTTGTTGAACCAGGTCATCCAGGAAGAGCCGGCGGAGGGCTCCGACCCGACCACCTTGGGCCTGTTCGCCTCGATTGGCATCGTCAAGGGCAAGCCCTTTGCGCCCGATGAGCGGATGAAGAAGATCCTCACCGACGCCGCCAACATCGGCGCGGTGACGGCACGCACGATCGCATTCAAGATTCGCCCGAAGGATGCGTATTTCTATCCGGACAGTGCGTGGCGCCTGCCGTTCCTGGGTGGTTACAAGTTCGAGTCGGCGCCCGGCGTCAGCAACCTGGATGGTGCCGTTTTCTTCTACTACTTTGCCATCGCCGTGACGCCGGCGATGGAGGAAAAGATGGTGGGCCGTGGGTCGCAGTACCCCTGGTCGGTCCAGGATGCGAAGGGCCGTCCGTTGGATGGCGGCAAGAACTACAAGCTGCGCCTGCCACCCAACGTCCCGGTCAAGGATTTCTGGTCGGTCATCGTCTATGACAACCAGACCCGCTCGATGGTGCAGACCGACCAAAAGGCCCCGAGCGTCAGCAGCCAGAGCAAGGGTGTCAAGACCAATGCGGACGGCTCGGTGGACGTCTACTTCGGACCCAAAGCCCCGGCGGGAATGGAGAACAACTGGGTGCAGACGATTCCGGGCAAGGGCTGGTTCATGCTGCTGCGCCTCTACGGTCCGCTGGAGCCGTGGTTCAACAAGACCTGGCGACCGGGCGAGATCGAGCTCCAACCCTGATCGACCGGCACGAAACTGGCCAGAAAATCAAAGGCGGCCCGTGAAGGCGCGCCCGCTTTGCTTCTCATAGAGAGCACCGGTCAGCTGAATGTCCGGTCTCCTCGTGCTCGATATTGGCTCACGGTCCAGGCACCCGCAGTCTGCGTCGCCGTTGACATGGCACCGACGCGGACTGGCGGCTTGGCGCAGCCATCGCTTCGCAGACCTTCAGCACGTCCATTGACAAGGATGTGATGAAGCAATTGCGACAGCGGCACGCCCCGCCACGGTCGTGGTCCAACAGCCGTCGGTCATCGTCGTCCAGCAGCCCGCCTATGTGGGTCACCCCAACTTGCCGATCGGCACCCAGGTGGTGAACATGCCCGGTGGGACGGCGTGCGCACCTTCCCTTTCGGGCAGTACACGACGTTGAGTCCCATCACCAACGGAAGGTCGCGCCGAGCATCGGTCCGCTGAAATTGAGGTCCTTGACGCGCGCGCCGGCGAGCAGATCCAGCGTCAACGCCGGATCGGACACCACGCGGTACTCGCCCGCCGATGTCCAGATCGAACCCTTGAGGTCCAGGCCGAGATCCGCCGTGATGATTGCCAAGAGCCCGACATCCCCGATCGCGAAGTAGGGGCTGCGGTCCTTGCTGCCGCCGAGGTTGAGATAGATGAGATCGGTGAAGAAGCCCCACTTCCCGTTGTGCGCGTCCAACGAACCCATGAACGTGAACTTCAGCTTGTCGATGATCTTGTCAGCGCTGACGTTGATGGACGCGCCACCCGTGCTCGCTGGTGCGCTCGTCGAGCCGCTCAGGCTTGGCAGATAGCCGTACACCGACAGGCTATTCCGCCAGTTGTCGACAACGGGGTCGACCTGCAACGTCTGTGCGGCGGACAGCGTCGGCGCCAGCACGCCCATGGCGAGCGCGAGTGCTGCGGTCATGCCGCGGAAATGAAGACAAGGATTCCTGCGTTGGGTATGGGCGAAGGTGATTGGACTCATAGGGTCGGTGGGGTGCAACTTCAGGCTTCACTTGATTCGCTTGGTTTACTTGATGGTGTAGCCACGGCCTCGACGCAGCGCGAGTCTCATCCGTACTGTGGGCTTGGAGGGCGTTCGCCGTCTACTGCCCGAAGGGGAAGGTGTGGGGGAGGGCCTCTGTTGTTACGCTCAGTGGAGCGAAGAACGTCAAGGAAGAGTGCCTCCGATCAGCAGCATCGGGGCTTCCATGCCGGTCGCCTGATGCCGGCCTTTCTCCCTCCCTCCTTCAGATTTCGATGCATGAGGTTCATCCCGCTGGCCCTCGCGCTTGGCGCCACGCTCTTCGTCCCTTGCGCGAAGGCACAGCAGCCAGCCGACTTCATCGTGACAGAGGGCAAGCTTCGGCAGCGCGTCAACAGCGTGCTCGCACTGATGAGCTATTCGGTCGTGCCGGATCTCGTTTCGAGTTCGCTGTCGATCTCCAGCCCGCAGACCGGTAATCCGACGATTGCGATGTCGCAGCTCGCTGGCGGGTTCACCGTCAGCCAGTCGTTACCGCTCTACCTGGAGGGTGGCATTGCCGCGAGCCGCTACGACCCCACGTTCTATGCGAGCAACGGCCGTGAGGAGCGTGCGATCCCGGTGAAGTGGAACAACGGCGCGCTGACCGGCGGCATGGGGTGGGACTTCCCTGTGATGCCGGATCTTAAGTTCAGGCCGATCGCCAATCTCGCGCTCGGTCGCGTCGCAAGCGACCTGGCGATAGCCAGAGTCCTTCTCGGCCGGAACTCCGGGCCCGAGCTCGATTTCCTCGACAGGGGTCATCTCAACGCCTACGGCCTCGGCGGCTCGTTGATGCTGGACTACGAGCGCTATCGGCCCGAGAGCGAAATCGACGTCGAGTTGCGCTACACCAACATGCGGCTGCAGAGTTACGGCAGCAGTTCGCCGGCGGTACAGGGCCGCGCCGACGCCATCACGGCCAGCCTGTGGAGCCGCTATCGGGCTCCGACCGGCTTCACGGCGCTGGAGCGCCCGGTACGCTATGTACTGGAGTACGCCTACACGCGCTATCTTGGCGACCAGGCCGGGGTGCTGGGATTCTCCTCTTTGAGTTCGGTCGGGGTCGGACTCGAACTCGATTCGAGCGCGCACGACCTTTACATCACCCGCACGCGTCTCGTGCTGCGCCACATGTTCGGCCACAACGTCTCGGGATTCTCGGCCGGACTGGCAGTGAGCTTCTAGCGCTCCGCCCACAGATACGCGTCCAATGTCGATGGAAGATATCCATGCTCAGCCAGCCACGCGCCGGATCGCCTCGAGCACATCGGCTCCGGCCTCATTTTTGAGAAAGTAGGCCGCGCAGCCGACGGCTTGCGCCGCGGCGCGCATTTCCGGGTCGTCGTGCGCGGTGATAAAAATGAACGGCGCATGTCGGCCTTCCCCGACCAGGCACCGCGCCAGTTCAATGCCCGACAGCCCCCCGAGCTGGATATCGAGCAACAGACAGTCGAACCGAGGCTTCTTCGTGTCTGCGAGGAACTCTTCTGCCGAGCCGTAGGTGATCGGCTGCATGCCCGACGCGCGCAGCAGCCTGCCAAGTGATCGGCAAAGGCTCTCGTCGTCTTCGACGACGGCAACATAGAAAGGAGTGATGGTGCTCATCGGAGGTCAATGCGCACTTTGGGCTCCGCCGAACTCGCTGTCTACTGCCCCTTAGGGAAGGTTGGCGCGGCTGCCGTCAAAACAGAGCCGGCCGCGCAAATTTGAACACGCTGCAAAGTGGATAGGCTGCTCCGATGGGCGAGGATAGAGCCCGGCATGACAGGAGCAGAAGATGAGCAAGAGACCCCGCCGCAACCACTCAGCGGCCTTCAAGGCCAAGGTGGCGATTGAGGCCTTGGCCGATGGCAAGACGATTGCCGAGATCGCACAGAAGCACGACGTACACCCCAACCAGGTGACGGAGTGGCGCAGGCAGCTGCTGGAACGCGCCG
>NZ_JBFUHO010000086.1:0-29078 GCF_056402355.1 Variovorax sp. P4_B11 | reverse complement strand
GTGCTGCTCGAAGCGGCTGTGCCGCCCGCGCCGCTCGCGCCACCCGCGCCAGCCGTGCCGCTCGAACCGGCTGTGCCGCCGTTGCCGCCTGCGCCACCCGGGGAACCGGCCAAGCCACCGTCACCACCTGAGCCGCCTGAGCCTGCCGACGTGCCACCGGAACTGCCGCCGCCGCCGCCGCCGCCGGTCCTGCCGCCCAGAGCCGCGGACAGACTTCCGCTGCTTCCGCCGCGTCCGCTGTCACCGCTCGAACCGCCGCGTCCGCCGTCGCCGCCACTGGACGAGGCGCGTCCGCTGCCGGTCAGGCCTGCGGCGATGCCGCCGAGGCCGTTGCCGCCGTCACCTGCCGTGGAATCGCCGATCGTGGCGCTGCCATGCGTGATGGCGCCGTTGGATGCGCTGCCACCCACCGCACCGACCGCACCGGTGCCCGTGGCGCCGTTGCCGCCCGTGCCCGTGCCATAGGCTGCGCCGCCCTTGCCCGTGCCGCCACGTCCGCCATAGCCGTTGCCGCCCGCGACAGAGCCATTGTTGGTGGCGTAGTTGCCGATGTTGGACACGCTGTTGCCGGACACATAGCCCTCCAGCTTGCTCACCGCTGTCGCCTTCGCTGTGTTGAAGGCGTTGGTGAAGTTCGCGGTGGAGCCATTGTTGACGGCGGCAGAACGCTCGGCACTGGCCTCGGCAGCACCCGAGTCCTTGTTGGTACTCGAGCTGGTACGTGAACTCGTGCGCGTGCTGGTACTGGTGCTTGTGCTGGTACTCGTGCTGGTGTTGCTGCCCGCCACGGTATGTTGGTGGGTGTCCTGATCCGTGTCATTGGCGAGCACCGAACCACTGAACCCGAAGGCAAGTGCAATGGCCGAAGCCAGAAGTGTCTTTTTCATGAACCCTCCAGAAAGTTGAACAAGCTTGGTATTGACGTGCGTTGCCGCAAATCGGAGGTCCATGTGCAACTTCGGTGCCAGCAAATTACGGCTTGTTTCGCGCGGCCTTGCGTTCAGAGGCGAAGGCCTGCATTGCAGGCGTTCGACTCGGTGAGTGCTCGCTGCCGAGATCGGGCCCGCGCAGGCGAACCAGCACTTGCGTTGTCACACTCCCTTGACGGCCGTTCGATGTAGCGCCGCGGCTGCGCGCGGAGGGGCCGACAGCCCCTGCACCGACGCCGGCCTTCGACCGGACGCCCATTCCGTCTCATCGGCGTGACGGTCGATGTCGTGGAAGCAAGGCGTTGCGCGGGGCCTGTTCCCGACGCAGCGAGGCCAGGCTTGACGCTACGCGCCACGTGCAGGTCACGGAGCCGCCGGACAGAAGTGCCACAAGCCTGAGACAGCTCCGAAAATTGCTACAAAACGCTTACCTTTGATTGCAAATTGTAGCTTGGTGTACTTGTTCTTTACGCTTAGGCTGCGGCGTGAAACGCTCCCACGAAGAAGCCAAGAGAGAGGGGACACCATGGAGACCTTCGGTCCGTGCAGGGCGCTGGCATTGCTGGCCTGTTCGTCACTGGCATGGTCGGGTGCGACGGCTCAGAGCCAGAGTGCTTCTTCGAGTCGAAGTGCCAACAAGCGCATGGAGGCACTGCAGCAGCAGGTCCAGGAGCAGGGCCGGCAGATCGACGCGTTGAAGCAGCAGTCCGAACAACAGGAGGCGCGCTACCGCGAACTGCAGGAGCGTCTCGCGACCCAGGAGGCGCGTGGCGCGCCGCGCCCGGAGGCCACGCAGACTGCCGACAGAAAGCCGGCGGCGGAAGGCGAAGGCGCCGACTCCGGCGCGAGGCCGGTGCAGGTGGGTGTCGCGCCAAGCGACGAGAGTCCGCAGCCGCCGCAATATGCACAGCTGTTCGACGAACCCGGCGTCCTCACGCCCAAGGGCAAGTTCGTCTTCGAGCCCTCGCTGTTCTACGGCTACTCGTCGAGCAACCGCGTCGCACTGGTGGGCTACACGGTGATCCCGGCGCTGTTGATCGGCCTGGTCGATGTGCGGGAGTTCAAGCGCAACACCTTCATCGGCACGTTGACCGGACGGTGGGGCGCCACCAACCGGCTCGAGTTCGAAGCCAAGCTGCCCTATGTCTCGCGTTCGGACTCCACCATCAGCCGCGAAATCTTCACCGGCTCGGCCTTCGACAACGTCTTCGACACCAAGGGCAAGGGCGTCGGGGATGCCGAGTTCGCGGCCCGCTACCAGATCACCGATGGCAAGGATGGCAACCCCTACGTGATCGGCGGGCTGCGCTTCAAGTCCAAGACCGGCAAGGATCCGTTCGAGGTCGTCACCGATTGCGTGACGCGCTGCATCGGCAACGCCACGGGCACCGGCCTGCCGCTGGACCTGGCCACCGGCTCGGGCTTCTATTCACTGCAGCCGGGCGTCACCTGGCTGCTGCCTTCGGACCCCGCGGTGTTCTTCGGCGGCCTCAACTTCACCTACAACTTCCCCCGCAGCGGGATCAGCCGATTGGTGCTGAACGGCGAAAGAGAGTTCATCGGCGACGTCAAGCCCGGCAATGTGTGGGGCCTGAATTTCGGCATGGGCCTGTCGATCAACGACCGTTCGTCGTTCAGCCTCGGCATGGAGCTGTATTCGATCGGCCCGACCGAGCAGAACGGCCAGCGCGTGATCGGCTCGGTGCGCACCCAACTGGGCTCGCTGCTGCTCGGCTACTCGTACCGCTACAGCCCGAAGACCACCCTGAACGTGACCGTGGGCGCGGGATTGACGCGCGACACGCCCGACCTTCAGCTGACTGTCCGGGTGCCCATGTCGTTCTAGCCACAGGTGATCTCGCCATGCAGCAGCCAGGGAGCATTCTTTGCGTGACGCTCGGCGGTCATTCCGCCCGGGTGGCGGAGCAATTGCTCGCGAGGGGCTGGAACCTCAGCGCCGTCATGGACCTGGCGGCCGCGGGGCGGCTGCAGGCGCATCGGCATTTCGCGCTCGGGCTGTTGGTGGTCGGCGCCGAAACGAGCGTGACCGAAGCGGCGATGGAGGCTTGCGTCGCCGCCTCCCCGGGGGCTGAATGGGTGGCTGTTTGCGAGGTCCAGGCGCTCGAATCGCCGGCCTTTCGCGAGCTCGTCCTGGGGCACTTCTTCGATCACATGCTGTTGCCCCTCGACCTCCGCGAACTGGAGATGGTCCTCGGTCACGCGGCGCAGCGGGCCATCCTGCGGCATCGCAACGAGGCCGCACGCCGGACCGCGGTGGACGCGCTCGGCATGGTCGGGCAGGGACCCGCGATCACGCGGCTGCGCGAGCAGATACACAAGGTCGCTGCGACCGAGGCGCCGGTGCTGATCGGCGGCGAAAGCGGCAGCGGCAAGGAGCTCGCCGCGCGCGCCATCCACCAGTGCTCGCAGCGCTCGGCCGGGCCTTTCGTCGCCGTCAATTGCGGCGCCATTTCGCCGACCTTGATCCAGTCCGAACTGTTCGGCCATGAGCGGGGCGCCTTCACCGGCGCCTCGTCGGAACGGCGCGGGCTGATCGAGGCGGCCAGCGAAGGCACCATCTTCCTCGACGAGATCGGCGACCTGCCGCTCGAACTGCAGACCAATCTGCTGCGCTTCCTGCAGGAGAAGACGATCAGCCGGGTCGGCGGGGTGCGCAACCTTCATGTCGATGTGCGGGTCGTGGCGGCGTCGCACGTCGACCTGGCCGAGGCGGTCGCGGTGGGGCAGTTCCGGGAAGACCTGTTCTATCGGCTCAACGTGCTGTCGATCGAGGTCGCGCCGCTGCGCCGGCGCATGGAGGACGTGCCGATCCTGGCCGAGTACTTCTTCCAGCGCTGCATTGCCAAGAGCCGGACGCGGGTCAGGGGATTCAGCCGACAGGCGCTGGCCGCGATGCTCGCGCACGGCTGGCCGGGCAATGTCCGCGAGCTGTTCAACCGCGTCCAGCGCGCGGTCGTCATGACCGATCGGCGCTTGATCGGACCGGCCGATCTCGGCCTGGAGGCGGTCGAGAACGTGGCCGGTATGGGGCTGGACATCGCGCGCACGACGGCCGAGCGCGATGTCATCAGCCTGACGCTGACGCGGGTCGGACGCAACATCACGCACGCCGCGCGCGAACTCGGCGTTTCGCGCATGACCTTGTACCGGCTGATGGAGAAGCACGGCATCGCACTCGAGTCCGAGTCGCGGCTCCAGCCGGCGCCGGCCTGGACTGCGGCCGCGCCGGTGATTCGTCCGACGCCCTCGGCGCGGGTCGGAGACCCGCTGGACGCCATGATGAAGACGGCGGGCGCCGCCGGCTACCGCGCCGATTGGTCCGGCGCCGGCAAGCCGGCCGGGCGCGCCTGAGGGTCGAGCGCCCGCACGGCAGCCATCGCGCTGCGCACCGCGCCTTCGAGCGTGGCCGGATAGGGGCCATCGACATGGTCGCCGCAGGCGAGCAGGCCCTGGGCGATCTGCTGTGGCGGGCGAAGCAGCCCCGGCGCGCAGGCGAAGGTGGCGCGCCGCTCGACCACCGTCAGCACCGCTTGCAGCCCGGTCAGGCCGAGTTGTTCGCGGGCCTGCGCCAGCACCTGCCGCTGCAGCAGCTCGCGGTCCGCGCTGCTGGCGCTGATGACGAAAGCCAGCAGCCCGCGCGGGCCGCCGAGCCGGCCGCGGTCGAACACGAACTGCGCCGGCGCGTCCGGCCGGCTGCGCAGCGCGAGCACCGGGGAGGGCAGCACGGCGTCGCCATGGAGGTAGACGGTCGCGATGGCTTCGTGGCGCAAGGCGTCGGCCGTGGCAGCCCAGCCTGGCGCTTCGGCCGCGGCCAACCGTGCCGCTTCCCACGGCGGGCAGGCCAGCACCACGCGATCGAAAGGCTGGGCGTCGACCCGCCAGCCGGCGCCGTCGCGTGCCAGCGCGCGCACCCGGCGACCGGTTTCGATCCGGGCTCCGTGCTGTCGGAGCCAACGCGCGGCGGCGTCGGGGAACAGGGCGCCGAGGTCGAAGCGCGGCAGCAGCAGCTGCGATCCGCCCGGGATCTTGAACAGCGCGTCGCCGAGCACCCGCAGGAACACCCGGCCGCTGGCTTCGGCCGTCGGCGTGTTGAGCGCCGACAGGCACAGCGGCTCGGTGAGTTCGGCCTGCACGCGCGGCGTCAGCGTGGCGCAGAGGCCGGCGACGGTTTCCGATTCGGCACAGCTGAAACCTTGCCGCCGCCAGCGGGTCGAGGTCATGAGCAGCGACAACTTGTCCTGCCATGACCAGCCACGTGCGCCCAGCACGCCCGCCAGGACGTCGAAGGGCGCCAGGCCGCGCGTCGCGCGGTCGAGCCAGCGCGGCAGCTGCGGCAGCGACAGCCCGCCGCCGTCGGGAAAGCGCAGCGCCAGCGGGATGCGCTGCAAGGCCGCGTCGGCGTCGATGCCGACACGCGCCATCAAGGCCAGCGTTTCGGTGTAGGCCCCGATCAGGATGTGCTGGCCGTTGTCGAGCAGCACCGGCGTGCCGTCGGGCAGCGTCGCGGGCAGCGCCCGGGCGCGGCCGCCCCACTGGCGCGCGGCCTCGAAGACCGTGACCGAATGCCCGGCCCGCGTCGCTTCGACCGCGCAGGCCATGCCGGCCCAGCCGCCCCCCACCACTGCGAGATTCATGGCTCGCCCCCAGGTTGCCCGCACTTCGTGTCGGGCGCCCACCCCCTGCCGGGGGCAACACCTGCGGCCCGGCAAAGCCGGTTCCGCGGTGTTTCACCAACGGGCCTGGCTGCGCCGGCCAGGGAACACGCGCTGTGTCTGTCTGCGGCTGCGCGTAGCGCGCCCGTTCGTGGGCAGTCGCGGAACCGGCTTTGCCGGGCCGCTGACTGCGCCCCCGGTAAGGGGTGGGCGGCTACACGAAGTGAGCCAGCCTGGGGGCGAGTCATATCCTTCCGAGAGCCTGGACGCGCCACGCGAGCCAGAGCTTGCGCACCGGTGTCAGGCTGACGCGCTGGTCGAGCACCTGGAAGTCGTCGCGCGCGATCTCCTCGAGCAGCGTGCGGTAGATGCTGGCCATCATCAGGCCCGGCTTCTGCGTCCGGCGGTCGGCCGCCGGCAGCAGGGCCAGCGCCTCGTCGTAGGCGGCCTGCGCGCGCTGCGCCTGGAACTTCATCAGGGCGACGAAGCGCGCCGAGTGCACGCGGTTCAGGATCTCGTGGGCCTTGACGTCGAACTGCTGCAGTTCGTTGACCGGCAGGTAGATGCGCCCGCGCCGGGCGTCCTCGCCGACGTCGCGCAGGATGTTGGTCAATTGCAGCGCGAGGCCCAGCTTGTGGGCGTACTCGGTGGTTTGCGGAGCGGTCTGGCCGAAGATGCGCGCCGCGCCTTCGCCCACGACGCCTGCGACCAGGTGGCAGTAGCGGCGCAGCGCCGGGAAGTCGAGGTACCGGGTCTGGTCGAGGTCCATCTGGCAGCCCTCGATGACCTGCTGCAGGAGCCGTTCCTCGATGCCGTAGGCGGCCGCATGCGGCATCAGCGCCTGCATCGCCGGATGGTGCGGCTGGCCGGCAAAGGACTGGGCCACCTCGGTGCGCCACCAGGCCAGCTTGGTCGCCGCGACGCCGGGGTCGCTGACTTCGTCGACCACGTCGTCGATCTCGCGGCAGAAGGCGTAAAAAGCCGTGATCGCGGCGCGGCGCGGCTTCGGGAGAAACAGGAAGGCGTAATAAAAACTGCTGCCCGAGGCAGCGGCCTTGTCCTGGACGTACTGCTCGGGGGTCATCGTGCGGGCCTCTTCATGCGGCTGATTGTCTCCGCATCCTCAAGGCTCGCCAGGCGAGCAGCGGCGCGTCGCCGCGCCCGAGGGTCGGGCGGCGGGAAAAGCTGTCGAAGCCCTGGGCCTCGATCTTGTCGACGATGCGGCTGCCGCCCTGGACCACGAAACGCAGTTCCCAGCCGGCGCGGCCGGGCAGGCGATGCACGAGCGGGGCGCCTTCCTGCATCAGCACCCGTGCCCAGGCGACTTCGCTCGCCATCAGCGCGATTGCGGCGGACGGCGGTGCGGTGGCCGCCAGCGGCGCGAAGCGCTCGAAGTCGCCGTCCACGAGCCCGTGGGCGTGGCAGTCTTCGCGGGGCAGGTAGCGGCGGCCGCGCGGCAGGTCGACGCTCAGGTCCTGCCAGAAATTGATCAGTTGCAGCGCGCTGCAGATGGCGTCGCTCTGCGCCAGCGAGCGGGCATCGGTGACGCCGTACAGGTGCAGCAGCAGCCGCCCGACCGGGTTGGCGGAACGGCGGCAATAGTCCAGCAGTTCGGCCCGATCGGCGTAGCCGGCGCGGTCACGGGTCTTTTCGATGTCCTGCACGAAGGCCGACAGCAGGTCGGCCAGCAGGCTCTCGGGCAGCGCGAAGCCGCGCATCGCCGCGGCCAGCGGACCGAACACCTCCGGCCAGCGCGGCGAAGGCGCGGCGCCGCGCGCGATGGCCGCGAGATCGGCTCGGAAGGCGCGCAGGGCCTCCAGCCGCTCGGGCGCAGCGGCATCGCCCTCGTCGGCGAGGTCGTCCGCGGTGCGCGCGAAGGCGTAGATGGCGGCGATGGGCGGCCGCAGCCGGGAAGGGCAGAGCCAGGAGGCGACGGGAAAGTTCTCGTAGTGCGTCGGCGCGGCTGCGAGCAAGGGAGGGGATGAAGATGCCACGCCGCCGATTGTCCTGCACGCTACGATGGCGGCGCCGAAGGGCATCGACCATGCATACAACCAAGCAGACCATGAATCCCTCCGCGTCTTCGCCGCCCCGGCCGCCCCGGCCGTTCCTGCCGTTCGTGATGGTCGCGGCGCTCGGCGTGGTCTTCGGCGACATCGGCACTTCGCCGCTCTATGCCTTCAAGGAGACCCTGAACCCGGAGCACGGCGTGCCCTTCACGCCCGACGCGGTGCTCGGGCTGCTGTCGCTGATCTTCTGGGGCCTGATGTTCGTCGTGACGCTGAAGTACGTGGTGTTCGTGCTGCGCGCCGATCATGACGGCGAAGGGGGCATCCTCGCCTTGCAGGCGCTGGCCGGCAACGCGGTGGCCGGCCCGCCGGCGGCCCGGCCCTGGCTCGTGCAGGCCATCGGCCTGCTGGGGCTGGTGGGTGCGGCCACCTTCTATGGCGACAGCCTGATCACGCCCGCCATCTCGGTCCTGTCGGCCGTCGAAGGCCTGGAGGTCGAGGCGCCGGGCTTGCAGCCCTTCGTGATTCCGATCACCGTCGCGATCCTGGTCGCCTTCTTCGCGGTGCAGCGCAAGGGGACCGGGGCGGTCGGCATGATCTTCGGGCCGGTGATGCTGCTGTGGTTCCTGCTGATCGCTCTGATGGGGCTGTGGCAGGTGCTGCAGCAGCCTCAGGTGCTGGCGGCGCTCGACCCGAGCCATGCGGTCGGCTTCGTGGTGCAGCACCGCGCCCAGTCGCTGGCGGTGCTGGGCGCCGTGTTCCTGGCCTTCACGGGGGGCGAGGCGCTGTATGCCGACATGGGGCATTTCGGCGCCCGGCCGATCCGGCTGGCCTGGCTCTTCATCGCCTTGCCCGCGCTGGTCATGAACTATTTCGGCCAGGGGGCGCTGGTGCTCGCGAACCCGGCCGCCATCGACAATCCGTTCTTTCGTCTTCTACCCTCCTGGGCCGTGTTGCCGATGGTGGTGCTGGCCGCCATGGCGACCGTGATCGCCTCGCAGGCCGTGATCTCGGGCGCCTTCTCGATCACGGCGCAGGCCATGCGCATGGGCTACCTGCCGCGCATGCGGATCGTCCAGACCTCCGGCGAGACCATCGGCCAGATCTACGTCCCGACCGTCAACTGGCTGTTGATGGTCGGCGTGCTGCTGCTGGTGCTCGGTTTTCGCAGCTCGAGTGCCTTGTCGGCGGCCTACGGGATCGCGGTCTCGATCACGATGGTCACCACCACGCTGCTGACCGGCGTGGTCGCCTGGCGCCTGTGGCGCTGGAACCGGGTCGCTGTGCTCGTCGGGGCGCTGCTGTTCGCTGCGGTCGACCTCACTTTCGTGTTCGCCAACAGCCTGAAGGTCGCGCAGGGCGGCTGGCTCACGCTGGCGGTGGCTGCAGGCGTGATGCTGGTGTTCACGACCTGGGGCAAGGGCCGGCGGCTCGGGCTGGCGGCGGCGGAGGCCCAGCGCCTGCCGCTGCAGCCTTTCGTCCGTTCGCTCGAGGCCCACATGCCGCACCGGGTCCGCGGGACGGCCGTGTTCCTCAATCCCGATGCCGACTCGGTGCCGCATGCCTTGTTGCACAACCTCAAGCACAACCAGGTGCTGCACGAACAGGCGATCGTGCTCAGGGTGCTGCCCTGCAACACGCCGCGGGTCGACGCCCGCGAACGGATCGAGGCCGAGGCGCTCGGCAGCGGGGTCTGGGTGGTCACCGCGCGCCACGGCTACATGGAGCGGCCCGACGTGCCGGAGTTCATCCGCATCCTCGCCTACCAGAAGGGCCTGGCCTGCGATTCGATGACAACCTCCTATTTCGTGTCGCGGGCCACCGTCGTGCACGAGCACCTGCCGGGCATGAACCCGCTGCGCAGGGCGCTGTTCAGCTGGCTGCAGCGCAACGCGGGCCGAGCCTCCGACTACTTCGAGCTGCCGGACAACCGGCTCGTGGAGATGGGGCAGCGGGCGTAGATTACCCCCACGCTCCCTCACTTCGTGTGGTCGCTGCCCCCCGAGGGGGCCGCAGGCCGCCTTGGGGCGGCCCGGCGCCGGCCTGGCCCCCACGCTCTCCCACTGCGTGTGGTCGCTGCCCCCCGAGGGGGCCGCAGGCCGCCTTGGGGCGGCCCGGCGCCGGCCTGAGCCCCCACGCTCYCCCACKGCGTGTGGGTCGCTGCCCCCCGAGGGGGCCGCAGGCCGCCTTGGGGCGGCCCGACAGTCGGGCGGGGAACTTTTTGTTTGACACCGATTCGCGTTTACCCTAAATTACTAACCGGCTGGTCATTAATGACCCCGTTTTCCTTCAAGGGTGCTCCATGACCGCGTCGTCCTTCATTTCCTTTTCTGGTCACGCCGGGCTCGTGCTGACGGCGTTGCTGCTGGCCGGCTGTTCGCGGCCGCCGGCGGCCGAAGAGCCCTTGCGGGCGGTCAAGGTGGTCCAGGTCGGCGCCAGCACCTATGGCACCGAGCCCGAGTTCTCGGCCGAGGTGAAGGCCCGGGTCGACTCGCGGCTCGGCTTTCGGGTGGCCGGCAAGATCGCGCGTCGTCAGGCCGAACTCGGCCAGCACGTGCAGGCCGGCCAGGTGCTGGCTCAGCTCGACCCGCAGGATTTCCGGCTCGCCGCCGAAGGGGCGCGGGCGCAGCATGCGGCGGCGCTGACCAACCGCGACCTGGCCCTGGCGGACCTGAAGCGCTACCGAGAACTGCGGCAGCAGAACTTCATCAGCGGCGCCGACCTCGAGCGCCGCGAAAGCACCTACAAGGCCGCCCAGGCGCAGCTCGAGCAGGCGCAGGCGCAACTCTCCGCGCAGGGCAACCAGACCAGCTACACCACGCTGGTGGCCGACGTGCCGGGCATCGTGACCGCGATCGAGGCCGAGCCGGGGCAGGTGGTCGCGGCGGGGGCGCCGGTCGTGCGCATCGCCCAGGACGGCGCCCGCGACGTCGTCTTCGCGGTGCCCGAGGACCGCGCGGCGCTGATCAAGCCGGGCTCGGCCGTGACGGTGCGCGGCTGGGCCGCCAACGGCGAATTCGAGGGCAAGGTGCGCGAGGTCGCCGCCAGCGCCGACGCCGTGACGCGCACCTATGCGGTGAAGGTGGCGATCGATGCCGCCACTTCGCCGGCCCTCGGCGCCACGGTCTACGCGCGGCCCAGGGCGCTGTCGCAAAGCGGCACGCCGGTGCTCAAGCTGCCGACCAGCGCCCTGCGCCAGGAAGGCGCCGGTACCGCGGTCTGGGTCCTGGACCCGGACAGCATGACGGTGCGTTCGCAGCTGGTGCAGGTCGCCACGGCCGACGGCAACGATGCCGTCATCGCCTCGGGTGTGGTGCCGGGGATGCTGGTGGTGGCGGCCGGCGTGCACGTGCTGTCGCCTGGACAGAAGGTGTCGATCTACCGCGACAAGACCGCGGCCGCTGCGGCGGCGGCAACGCAGCCGGCCGCCGTGGCGCCGGTGGCTTTGCGCTGAGGACGCCGCGATGAGCGCGCAGCAGAACGCCGAGGCCGGCAAGGCCGGCTTCAACCTCTCCAAATGGGCCCTCGAACACGCGGCCCTGACGCGCTACCTGATGCTGGTGCTGATGCTGCTGGGCTTCGCGTCCTACTTCCAGCTCGGCCAGGATGAGGACCCGCCCTTCACCTTCCGGGCGATGGTGGTTCGCACCTACTGGCCCGGTGCCACGGCGCAACAGGTGGCTGAACAGGTGACCGACAAGCTCGAGCGCACCTTGCAGGAGGCACCGTACGCCGACAAGATCCGCAGCTACTCCAAGCCCGGCGAGTCGCAGATCATCTTCGAGATCAAGGATTCATCGAAGCCCGGCGAGGTCGCGAACGTCTGGTACACGGTGCGCAAGAAGATCAGCGACATGCGCTCCACCTTGCCGGCCGGCGTCCAGGGCCCGTTTTTCAACGATGATTTCGGCGATGTCTACGGCGTGATCTACGCGCTGGAAAGCGACGGTTTCAGCTACGCCGAGCTCAAGACCTTCGCCGACGATGTGCGGCAACGGCTGCTGCGCGTCAAGGACGTGGCCAAGGTCGAGGAGTTCGGCGTCCAGGACGAGAAGATCTTCATCGAGGTGTCGCAGAAGCGCATCGCGCAGCTGGGGCTGGACTTCAACGCCGTGCTGGCCCAGATCGGCTCGCAGAACGCGGTCGAGAGCGCCGGCACGATCCAGGCGCCGCTGGACGTGGTCCAGGTTCGCGTGGGCGGCCAGTTCACCAGCGTCGAGCAGTTGCGCGCGATGCCGATCCGCGGCAGCTCCGGCAACCATCTGCGCCTCGGCGACATCGCCGAGATCCGCCGCGGCTACGTCGATCCGCCGGCGATCAAGGTGCGCCACCAGGGCCGCGAGGTGATCGCCCTCGGCGTCTCGATGGCCAAGGGCGGCGACATCATCGCGCTCGGCAAGGCGCTGCGCGCCGCCACCGGCGAGATCGACAAGCGGCTGCCGCTCGGCGTCAAGCTGGTGCAGGTCCAGGACCAGCCGGTGTCGGTGGCCAGCTCGGTCAACGAATTCGTCAGCGTGCTGATCGAGGCGGTGGCGATCGTGCTGGCGGTCAGCTTCGTCGCGCTCGGGCTGCACAAGGGCGGGCGCTTCGGCTGGTACGTGGACATCCGCCCCGGGCTGGTGGTGGCGATCACGATCCCGCTGGTGCTGGCCGTGACCTTCCTGGCGATGAACTACTTCGGCATCGGCCTGCACAAGATATCGCTGGGCTCGCTGATCATCGCGCTCGGCCTGCTGGTGGACGACGCGATCATCGCGGTCGAGATGATGGTGCGCAAGATGGAGGAGGGCTACGACAAGGTGCGCGCCGCGACCTTCGCCTACGACGTCACGGCCAAGCCGATGCTGACCGGCACCCTGATCACCGCGGCCGGCTTCCTGCCGATCGGTCTGGCCAAGTCGGTCACCGGCGAATACACCTACGCGATCTTCGCGGTGACCGTGATCGCGCTGGTGCTGAGCTGGTTCGTCTCGGTCTACTTCGTGCCCTACCTGGGCACGCTGCTGCTCAAGGTCAAGCCGCACGACCCGGACGCGCCGCCGCACGAGCTCTTCGACACCCCCTTCTACAACGCCTTCCGCAAGTCGGTGAACTGGTGCGTCGAGCACCGCTGGCTGACCATCGGCGCGACCGTGCTGATGTTCGCGCTCGGCATCGCCGGCATGGGCAAGGTGCAGCAGCAGTTCTTCCCCGATTCGAGCCGGCCCGAGATCCTGGTCGAGCTGTGGTTCCCCGAGGGAACCTCCTTCGCGGCCAACGAGGAAGTCGTCAAGCGCGTCGAGACCCGGCTGCAGCAGGAGGGGGGCATCTCCAGCATCACGAGCTGGATCGGCTCCGGCGTGCCGCGCTTCTACCTGCCGCTCGACCAGGTGTTCCCGCAGACCAACGTGGCCCAGCTGATCGTGCTGTCGAAGGACCTCAAGGTGCGCGAGAAGCTGCGTCTTCTGCTGCCGGCCGTGCTGGCGCAGGAGTTTCCCGAGGCCCGCGGCCGCGTCAAGCTGCTGCCCAACGGGCCGCCGGTGGCCTACCCGGTGCAGTTCCGCGTCGTCGGCGCCGACCCGGCCCAGCTGCGCGTGCACGCCGACCAAGTCAAGGCGCTGATGCGCGAGAACCCCAACATGCGCGGGGTCAACGACAACTGGAACGAGTCGGTCAAGGTGATCCGGCTCGAGGTCGATCAGGACAAGGCGCGCGCGCTCGGCGTCACCAGCCAGGCCATCGCCCAGGCCTCGCGCACCATGTTCAGCGGCACCACGGTCGGCCAGTACCGCGAGAACGACCTGCTGATCGACATCGTGCTGCGCCAGTCGCCGGACGAGCGCGAGGCGATCTCGGACATCGGCAACGCCTACCTGCCCACCAATTCGGGCCGCTCGATTCCGCTGACCCAGATCGCCAGGCCGACGTTCAGCTGGGAGCCGGGCGTGATGTGGCGCTGGAACCGGGACTATGCGATCACGGTGCAGGGCGACATCGTCGAAGGCCTGCAGGGCGCGACCGTGACCAACGAGCTGCTGCCGAAGCTGCGCGCGCTCGAGGCCCGCTGGCTGGCCGCCGGGGACGGCGCCTACCGGATCGAGGTGGCGGGCGCCGTGGAGGAGAGCAGCAAGGGCTCGGCCTCGATCGTGGCCGGCGTGCCGATCATGCTGTTCCTGGTGTTCACGCTGCTGATGCTGCAGCTGCACAGTTTCAGCCGCTCGCTGCTGGTCTTCATCACGGGGCCGCTCGGCATCGTCGGCGTGGCCGGCGCGCTGCTGGCCTTGAACCGGCCCTTCGGCTTCGTCGCCTTGCTCGGCGTGATCGCGCTGATGGGCATGATCCAGCGCAACGCGGTGATCCTGATCGACCAGATCGAGAGCGACCGCGCCGCCGGCGTGCCGGCCTGGGACGCCATCGTCGAATCGGCGGTGCGGCGCCTCCGGCCGATCGTGCTGACCGCGGCCGCCGCGGTGCTGGCGATGATCCCGTTGTCGCGCAGCGTCTTCTGGGGCCCGATGGCGGTGGCGATCATGGGCGGGCTGATCGTCGCCACCGTGCTGACGCTGCTGGCGCTGCCGGCGATGTACGCGGCTTGCTTCCGCGTCGGGCGCGAGACGCCGGCGCCGTCAGGAATCGCTCCGGTTAGCGTTTAAAATACGCGGTTGACCGATTTCAGGCGGGTGGGGCGAAGGCCCTGCCGCCGCAAATTGCCGAACTATCGAAAGCAGGGCGCCCAGGGCGCCTGGCCATCGTCGGTACTCACCTGAAAAAACTGAAAACTGGAATTGCGCGGGTGGCGAAATTGGTAGACGCACCAGGTTTAGGTCCTGACGTTCGCAAGAACGTGCCGGTTCGAGTCCGGCCCCGCGCACCAGCAGAAAAGACCCCTCAAAAGGAAGACTGAAATGACCGTGAACGTTGAAACCCTCGAGAAACTCGAACGCAAGATCACGCTGACCTTGCCGGTCGGCACCATCCAGTCCGAGGTCGATTCGCGCCTCAAGAAGCTGGCCCGCACCGTCAAGATGGACGGATTCCGTCCTGGCAAGGTGCCGATGAACGTCGTCGCCCAGCGTTACGGCTACTCGGTCCACTACGAGGTCATGAACGACAAGGTCGGCGAGGCCTTCTCGCAGGCCGCCAACGAAGCCAAGCTGCGCGTCGCCGGCCAGCCGCGCATCACCGAGAAGGAAGAGTCGCCCGAAGGCCAGCTGGCCTTCGATGCGGTCTTCGAAGTCTTCCCCGAGGTCAAGATCAACGACCTGTCGGGCGCCGACGTCGAGAAGATCGACGCCGAAGTGGGTGACGAAGCCATCGGCAAGACCCTCGACATCCTGCGCAAGCAGCGCCGCACCTTTGCCCAGCGCGCACAAGACGCCGCCGTGGCCGACAACGACCGCGTCACGGTCGATTTCGAAGGCAAGATCGACGGCGAGACCTTCCAGGGCGGCAAGGCCGAGGACTTCCAGTTCATCGTCGGCGAAGGCCAGATGCTGAAGGAGTTCGAAGACGCCGTGCGCGGCCTGAAGTCCGGCGACAGCCGCACCTTCCCGCTGTCGTTCCCGGCCGACTACCACGGCAAGGACGTGGCCGGCAAGCAGGCCGACTTCATGGTCACCGTGAAGAAGATCGAGGCCTCGCACCTGCCCGAAGTCAACGAGCAGCTCGCCAAGTCGCTCGGCATCGCCGACGCCACGGTCGAAGGCCTGCGCGCCGACATCAAGCGCAACCTCGAGCGCGAGGTCAAGTTCCGCCTGCTGGCGCGCAACAAGAACGCCGTGATGGACGCCCTGATCGCCAACGCCGAACTCGACCTGCCGAAGTCCAGTGTGCAGGCCGAAGTCGACCGCATGATCGAAGGCGCCCGCGCCGAGCTGAAGCAGCGCGGCATCAAGGATGCCGACAGGGCGCCGATCCCCGACGACGTGTTCCGTCCCCAGGCCGAGCGCCGCGTGCGCCTGGGCCTGGTGGTGGCCGAGCTGGTGCGTGCCAACAACCTGCAGGCCAAGCCGGAGCAGATCAAGGCCCACATCGACGAACTCGCCGCCAGCTACGAGAAGCCGGCCGACGTCGTGCGCTGGTATTTCAGCGACAACCGCCGCCTGGCGGAAGTCGAAGCGGTGGTGATCGAGAACAATGTCACGGACTTCGTGCTCGGCAAGGCCAAGGTCAATGCCAAGTCGGTGTCCTTCGACGAGCTGATGGCCCAGCAGGGCTGATCCCGCAGGCTGCCGCGCCATGGGGCTTGTGCTTTGTGGCACGAGCCCCATTTCGTCTGGGTACTGTACAAAACCCCTCTGGAGAGCACACATGAGCGCACAGGAAATTCAAGGCCTCGGCATGGTTCCGATGGTCATCGAGCAATCGGGCCGCGGCGAGCGTTCCTACGACATCTATTCGCGCCTGCTCAAGGAGCGCGTGATCTTCCTGGTCGGCGAAGTCAACGACCAGACCGCCAACCTGGTGGTGGCGCAGCTGCTGTTCCTCGAGAGCGAGAACCCCGACAAGGACATTTCGTTCTACATCAACTCCCCGGGCGGCAGCGTCAGCGCCGGCATGGCGATCTACGACACCATGCAGTTCATCAAGCCGGCCGTGTCGACCCTGTGCATCGGCTTCGCGGCCAGCATGGGCGCCTTCCTGCTGGCGGCCGGCGAGAAGGGCAAGCGTTTCTCGCTGCCCAATTCGAAGATCATGATCCACCAGGTGCTCGGCGGCGCCCGCGGCCAGGCCACGGACATCGAGATCCATGCCCGCGACATCCTGAAGACCCGCGAGCAGATGAACCGCATCCTGGCCGAGCGTACCGGCCAGTCGTTCGAGAAGATCGCCCGCGATACCGAGCGCGACTACTTCCTGACGGCCGACGAATCCAAGGAGTACGGCCTGATCGACCAGGTCATCTCCAAGCGCAGCTGAAAGGCCCGGCGCTGAGGCGCGCGAGCAACAACGGCGTTTTCCTCCGGGGAAAACGCCGTTTTTCTTCAGGCCAGCGATGGGCTTGTGGGCTTTTATCTTCGCTATCATTGTTAAACCCCTGTTACGAGGCATTTGCCCATGGCCGAGAAAAAAGGCTCCTCCAGCGAAAAAACGCTTTACTGCTCGTTCTGCGGGAAGAGCCAGCACGAGGTCAAGAAGCTGATCGCCGGTCCGTCGGTCTTCATCTGCGACGAGTGCATCGACCTGTGCAACGAGATCATCCGCGACGAGCTGCCCGCGGGTGACGACGCGCGCGAGGCGCGCCACGACCTGCCGACGCCGCTGGAGATCAAGGCCAACCTCGACAACTACGTGATCGGCCAGGAGCCCGCCAAGCGGATGCTCGCGGTAGCGGTCTACAACCACTACAAGCGCTTGCGCCACAAGGAGAAATCCAAGGGCGACGACGTCGAGCTCAGCAAGAGCAACATTCTCCTGATCGGCCCGACCGGTTCGGGCAAGACGCTGCTGGCTCAGACCCTGGCGCGGATGCTCGACGTGCCCTTCGTGATGGCCGACGCCACCACGCTGACCGAGGCCGGCTATGTCGGCGAAGACGTCGAGAACATCATTCAGAAGCTGCTGCAGAGCTGCAATTACGAGGTCGAGCGGGCCCAGCGCGGCATCGTCTACATCGACGAGATCGACAAGATCTCGCGCAAGTCGGACAACCCCTCGATCACCCGCGACGTCTCGGGCGAGGGCGTGCAGCAGGCGCTGCTGAAACTGATCGAAGGCACCATGGCCAGCGTGCCGCCGCAGGGCGGGCGCAAGCACCCGAACCAGGATTTCCTGCAGATCGACACCACCAACATCCTGTTCATCTGCGGCGGCGCCTTTGCCGGGCTCGAGAAGGTGATCGAGAACCGCACCGAGGCCTCGGGCATCGGCTTCGGCGCCACGGTCAAGAGCAAGCAACAGCGCAGCGTCACCGAGGTGTTCCGCGAGGTCGAACCCGAAGACCTGATCAAGTTCGGGCTGATTCCCGAGCTGGTCGGCCGGATGCCGGTGGTGGCCTCGCTGGCCGAACTCAGCGAGGAAGCGCTGGTCCAGATCCTGACCGAGCCCAAGAACGCGGTGGTCAAGCAGTTCACCAAGCTGCTGCAGATGGAAGGCGTCGACCTCGAGATCCGTCCCGCGGCGCTGAAGGCGATCGCCCGCAAGGCCCTGGCCCGCAAGACCGGCGCCCGCGGCCTGCGCTCGATCCTCGAGCAGTCGCTGATCGATACCATGTTCGAACTGCCGAACGCCACCAACGTCGACAAGGTGGTGGTCGAAGAGTCCACGATCGACGAGAACAAGCCCCCGCTGCTGGTCTATCGCGAGGCAGCCAAGAAGGCCTGATGTGGCCCCCACGCTTCCTCACTGCGTGTAGGCGCTGCCCCCCGAGGGGGCGCCCGCAGGCCGCCCGTCTGCGCGAAGCGCGGACTTCGCCGCGCAGGCGGCCCGGCGCCGGCCTGATGCCCCCCCGGGCGCTTGCGGTTCTCTGCGAGCCGTCCGGCGTCTTTGACGAAGACCGTGCCCGCGCACTTGAAAAGTGCGCGCGGCCGACCATCTTTCCATGATCAATTAAAGGATTCCCATGTCCGGTCATACCCCCCTGCCTGCCACCGAGCTCGACCTGCCGCTGCTGCCGCTGCGCGACGTCGTCGTGTTCCCCCACATGGTCATCCCGCTGTTCGTCGGCCGGCCCAAGAGCATCAAGGCGCTCGAGCTGGCGATGGAGGCCGAGCGCCGCATCATGCTGGTGGCGCAGAAGGCCGCCGCCAAGGACGAGCCCTCGGTCGAGGACATGTTCGAGGTCGGCTGCATCTCGACCATCCTGCAGATGCTGAAGCTGCCCGACGGCACCGTGAAGGTGCTGGTCGAAGGCCAGCAGCGCGCCCGCGTGAACCGCATCGACGACGGCGAGACCCATTTCTCGGCCAACGTGACGCCGGTCGAGGCGATCGAGGTCGCGGTCCAGAAAGGCACCGAGGTCGAGGCGCTGCGCCGTGCCGTGATGCAGCAGTTCGACCAGTACGTGAAGCTCAACAAGAAGATCCCGCCCGAGATCCTGACCTCGATCTCGAGCATCGACGATCCGGGCCGGCTGGCCGACACCATCGCCGCCCATTTGCCGCTCAAGCTCGACAACAAGCAGGCCGTGCTCGACCTCGACGACATCAAGGCGCGGCTCGAGAACCTGTTCGGCCAGCTCGAGCGCGAGGTCGACATCCTCAACGTCGACAAGAAGATCCGTGGCCGCGTGAAGCGCCAGATGGAAAAGAACCAGCGCGACTTCTACCTCAACGAGCAGGTCAAGGCGATCCAGAAGGAGCTCGGAGAAGGCGAGGAGGGCGCGGACATCGAGGAGATCGAGAAGAAGATCAAGCTCGCCAAGATGCCCAAGGAAGCGCTCAAGAAGGCCGAGGGCGAGCTCAAGAAGCTCAAGCTGATGTCGCCGATGTCGGCCGAGGCGACCGTGGTGCGCAACTACATCGACGTGCTGATCGGCCTGCCGTGGAGCAAGAAGACCAAGATCAAGCACGACCTCGCCCATGCCGAGGAGGTCCTCAACGAAGACCACTACGGCCTCGAGAAGGTCAAGGACCGCATCCTGGAATATCTCGCGGTGCAGCAGCGCGTCGACAAGGTCAAGGCGCCGATCCTGTGCCTGGTCGGCCCGCCGGGCGTCGGCAAGACCTCGCTCGGGCAATCGATCGCCAAGGCGACCGGTCGCAAGTACACGCGCATGGCGCTCGGCGGCATGCGCGACGAGGCCGAGATCCGCGGCCATCGCCGCACCTACATCGGCGCATTGCCGGGCAAGGTGCTGCAGAGCCTCAACAAGGTCGGCACGCGCAACCCGCTGTTCCTGCTCGACGAGATCGACAAGCTCGGCACCGACTTCCGCGGCGATCCGTCAAGTGCGCTGCTGGAAGTGCTCGACCCGGAACAGAACCACACCTTCGGCGACCACTACGTCGAGGTCGACTTCGACCTCTCCGATGTGATGTTCGTCGCCACCTCGAACTCGATGAACATCCCGCCGGCGCTGCTGGACCGGATGGAAGTGATCCGCCTGGCGGGCTACACCGAGGATGAGAAGACCCACATCGCGCTGAAGTACCTGCTGCCCAAGCAGATGAAGAACAACGGCGTGAAGGAAGACGAGCTGCTGATCAACGAGGAAGCGGTGCGCGACATCGTGCGCTACTACACCCGCGAGGCCGGCGTGCGCTCGCTCGAGCGCGAGCTTTCGAAGATCTGCCGCAAGGTGGTCAAGGGCCTGCTGCTCAAGAAGATGGAGCCGAAGGTGCTGGTCACCGGCGCCAACCTGAACGACTTCCTGGGCGTGCGCAAGTACAGCTTCGGCCTGGCCGAGAAGCAGAACCAGGTCGGCCAGGTGGTCGGCCTCGCCTGGACCGAGGTCGGCGGCGACCTGCTGACGATCGAGGCCGTGACGATGCCCGGCAAGGGCGTGATCAGCCGCACCGGCTCGCTCGGCGACGTCATGAAGGAATCGGTCGAGGCGGCCCGCACCGTGGTGCGCAGCCGCGCCCGCCGGCTCGGCATCAAGGATGAGGTGTTCGAGAAGCGCGACATCCATATCCACGTGCCCGATGGCGCGACGCCCAAGGACGGCCCGAGCGCGGGCGCCGCGATGACCACCGCCTTCGTGTCGGCGCTGACCGGCATCCCGGTGCGCGGCGACGTCGCGATGACCGGCGAGATCACGCTGCGCGGCGAGGTCACGGCGATCGGCGGCCTGAAGGAGAAGTTGCTGGCCGCCCTGCGCGGCGGCATCAAGACCGTGCTGATCCCCGAGGAGAACGCCAAGGACCTGCAGGACATTCCCGAGAACGTCAAGAACGGCCTCGAGATCGTGCCCGTCAAATGGATCGACAAGGTGCTCGAGATCGCGCTCGAGAAGATGCCGACGCCGCTGTCCGACGAAGAGGTCGCGGCCTCTGCGGCGGCGGTGGCCGAGCTCGCCAAGCAGCGCGCGGCGACGCCGGTCGAAGGATCGGTGAAGCATTGAGCTTCGAGTGTTGCGAGGCCTCGAAAAATTGCTATATAATTCGAGGCTCGAAACGCGGGAATAGCTCAGTTGGTAGAGCGCAACCTTGCCAAGGTTGAGGTCGAGAGTTCGAGACTCTTTTCCCGCTCCAGTTTTGAAAAAGGGAAGCTTGTGGCTTCCCTTTTTTTCGCAGTACAAGAATTGCTGGCGCGATAGCAAAGCGGTTATGCAACGGATTGCAAATCCGTCTAGCCCGGTTCGACTCCGGGTCGCGCCTCCACCGACATCGGTACCGGAAACGCAGCCCCGCCAACCCACGTTGCCGGGGCTGCTTTCGTTTGCGGTATCGTCGATGTCCGACCGGAAGCCCGGATGGTGAAATTGGTAGACACATCGGACTTAAAATCCGCCGCTTCCTGCATAAGGGGCATACCGGTTCGACCCCGGTTCCGGGCACCACCACACTACAAGGGAGCAAGACATGCCTCGCTATAACGCTCCGTTCGAAATCCATGTGCACGGCGACGTGCCGCTGCGTTCCGACGTGAGCTTCGAGCAGATCCAGGAAGCGCTCGCACCGCTCTGGAAATACGCCGGCGCCAAGTCGCTGGCCGACGGCGCCACCAGCGTCTACGAAGAAGAGCCCGGCATCCGCTTCGAGCAGAAGGAGCACATGCTCCAGATCTGCTGGACCGTGGCCGGCGACGAGGACTTCCGCCAGGCGCTCGACGAGATGTGCATGGCGCTCAACGAGCTGTCCGAGCAGGGCGCGGCGCTCGAGGTCACTTTCTACGACACCGACTTCGACGAGGAAGAGGGCGACCCCGACGAGGAGTCGCGCGACGATTTCCTGATGCTCTTCGTCGGCCCGAACCCGGCCGCCATCATGCAGGTGCAGCGCGACCTGCTGGTGGAAGACGTGGTGAACCTGATGGAGCGCCACTTCGACGGCGCCGAACTCGGCGGCGTGGTGGCCGAGATCGACAAGCTCTTCGGCGACCGCTTCGACGCGCTGGTGAACTCGCTCGAGATCGGCAAGCGCCCGCGCGGCGGCACCGGCGGCACCGGCGGTGCCGGCAGCGGCGGCCATGGCGGCGGCCGCCGTCCGCGCCACCTGCACTAGCGGATCCCGGCAGGGCCGGACTTGCAGCGGACGTGGAGCGGTCACGCCGCTCCGCTATGCTCGGCGACCATCCACTCGCGGAGTCTTCGCTTGGCCCTGTTTCCCCAGTCCGCCCTCCAACCCGGCGTGCGCAAGCGCGAGGTGTTCGGATGGGCGATGTACGACTTCGCCAATTCGGGCTACACCACGGTGGTCATCACCGCAGTGTTCGCCGCCTACTTCGTCGGCGGCATCGCCAAGGGGGCGCCCTGGGGCGCCTTCGCCTGGACCGCGGCGCTCAGCATCTCCTACGCGATCGTGATGCTGACGATGCCCGCGATCGGCGCCTGGGCCGACCTGCATGCGGCCAAGAAGCGGGTGCTGCTGATCGTGACGGTGGCCTGCGTGGCCGGGACCGCGGCGCTGGCCCTGACGCCGGGCTTCGGCGGCCCCTACGCGGTGGCGCTCGCGATGGCGCTGGTCATCCTCTCGAACACCTTCTATTCCTACGGCGAGTCGCTCACCGGCGCCTTCCTGCCGGAACTCGCCACGGCCGACGGCATGGGCAAGGTCAGCGGCTGGGGCTGGGGCTTCGGCTATCTCGGCGGCATGCTGGCGCTGGGCCTGTGCCTGGCCTATGTGCTGTGGTCCCAGGCCCGCGGCTTGCCGGCGGCGCACTTCGTGCCGGTCACGATGCTGATCACGGCCGCACTCTATGGCACGGCGGCCTGCGCCACCTTCGTCCTGCTGCCCGAGCGCGCATTGCCGCAGCAGCGCGGGCCGGGGCAGAGCGCCTGGCAGCAGCTGCGCGACACTTTCCGCGAGGCCCGCGCCTACCGCGACTTCATGTGGCTGCTGGCCTGCACCGTCTGCTACCAGGGCGGCGTGGCGGTGGCGATCACCCTGGCGGCGATTTACGCCGAGCAGGTGATCGGCTTCGTGCCGAGCGAGACGATGGTGCTGATCTTCGTGCTCAACATCGCGGCGGCGCTGGGTGCCTTCGGCTTCGGCTACCTGCAGGACCGGATCGGCCACCGCCGCTCGCTCGCCGGGACGCTGGTGGCCTGGATCGCGGTCTGCCTGATCGCGGCCTCGGTCAACACCAAGGGTGGATTCTGGTGGGCCGCCGCCATCGCCGGGCTGTCGATGGGGTCCAGCCAGTCGGCCGGCCGCGCCATGACCGGCATCCTGGCGCCGCCGCGCCAGCTGGCCGAATTCTTCGGCCTCTGGACCTTCGCCACCCGGCTGGCCAGCATCGTCGGTCCGCTGAGCTATGGTGCGATCACCTGGGCCACCGGCGGCAACCAGCGGGTCGCGATCCTCGCGACCGCGCTGCTGTTCGTGGGCGGGCTCCTGCTGCTGCTGCCGATCGACATGCGGCGCGGGCGGGACGCGGCGCTGCGGGCCTGAATCGAGGCGACGGGCTGCGCGAGGATTCTCAGGTCGGCGGCGCGGCGGTCTTGACCATGCGGTAGCGCGTGCCGTCGAAGCGCAGCAGCCGCGACTTGAAGGTCTGCCGTTGCTCGTGCGTCGCGCATTCGTCGCCCGCCGGGCTCGACCGGCTTTCGGAGCGGGCCTGGTGCAGGATCAGGTCGGCATAGCCGCCGGCACCGCCGCGCGCCACCGAGAGGCTGCCGCGCACGGTCTCGAAGCTGCCGGTGCAGTTGCTGTCCCATTCGCCCTGCTCGAGCGCGAGCTCCAGCCCATCGAGCACTTTCGCGAGCTTCGGGCCCTGGGGCACATAGAGCGTCAGGCTCTCGTTGGCATAGGGGGTGGCCCGCGAGGAGCCCTGGCGCAGGATGCGCAGGCCGAAGGCGCGCGCGTCCGGTGCCAGCGCATAGCGGGCGCCGTCGACCCGGATCTCGGCGATGCGCACCGCGTCTTCGGTCAGCACGTCTTCCTCGAACAGCCGGCTGACGACCTTGGCGCGGTCGGTATTGCCGTTGTCGGCCTGCTGCACCACCAGCACGTCGAGATCGAACTGGACGGTGCCCGGTTCCGTCGAGGGGCGCGGCAACGGCAGCACGACGATGAAGCGGCCCGGCACGCCGCGCCATGGTTCGCACACGGCGCGCTCGTGGTCGAGGCTGCGCTTCGGGTGCAGCTTGGAATGCATGCGCTCGGCGAGCCCGGTGTCGCAGGCTGCGTGGGCGGCGACGCCGAAGCCGGCCAGCAGCCAGCCGAAGCACAGGGCGCGGCACAGGCGGCGCATCAGTCGGTGGCCGTGAGCCAGCGAGCGGCCGCGGCGTCCAGGGCTTCGCGGGCGCCGCTGCTCAGCAGGCGCAGTTCGCCGTCGCCGTCGGCGCGCAGTGCGCCGGCCTGCTCGAGCAGCCGCCGCGCCTGCTGCGCCACGGGGGCGCCGGTGTCGATGAAGCGCACCGCGTCGCCGGTATGGCGCTGCAGTTCGTCGGCGATGAAGGGGTAGTGGGTGCAGCCCAGCACCAGCGTGTCGATGTCCCCGTCAGCGCTGCCGAAGCGCCCGGCGGCCGCCAGGTAGCGCTCGCAGAGTGCCGCGATCCGGGCGTCGTCGGAGCGCTCGATGGCGCCTGCCAGGCCGTCGCAGGCCACGATGCTGAAAGCCGCCTGGCCGGTCAGCGATGCCAGCAGCGCCTGGAACTTGCGGCTCTCCACCGTCACGCGGGTCGCCAGCACCGCGATGTGCCCGGTGCGGCTCAGCGCCACCGCGGGCTTCAGCGCCGGCTCGACACCGACCACCGGCAGCGTCGGATGGTCGGCGCGCAGCCGGTGGATCGCCGCGGCGGTCGCGGTGTTGCAGGCCACCACCAGGGCCTTGATCCGATGGGTGTCGATCAGCTCTCGAGCGACCGCGGCACTGCGTTCGGCGACGAAGGCGTCGCCCCGCTCGCCGTACGGCGTGTGCGCGGTGTCGGCGAAGTACACGAAGCGCTCGTGCGGCAGCGTCTCGCGCAGTGCGTTGAGGACGCTCAGGCCCCCGACGCCGCTGTCGAACACGCCGATCGGATCGTCGGCGCGCGAGGGACCTTCGACGCGCGCCAGGCTCAAGCCGCTTCCAGCGTGATGGTCTTGAATTCGCCGCTGGCAATGCGCTTGCGCCATTCGGCCGGGCCCGTGATGTGGGCGCTGGTGCCGCCGGCGTCGACCGCCACCGTCACCGGCATGTCGACCACGTCGAACTCGTAGATGGCTTCCATGCCGAGGTCCGCGAAGCCGACCACACGGGCGGTCTTGATCGCCTTGCTCACGAGGTAGGCGGCGCCGCCGACCGCCATCAGGTAGGCGCTCTGGTGCTTCTTGATGGCCTCGATCGCGACCGGGCCGCGCTCGGCCTTGCCGATCATCGCGATCAGGCCGGTCTGGGCCAGCATCATCTCGGTGAAGCCGTCCATGCGGGTGGCGGTGGTCGGGCCGGCGGGGCCGACGGCTTCGTTGCCGACCGGGTCGACCGGGCCGACGTAATAGATGACGCGGTTGGTGAAGTCCACCGGCAGCTTCTCGCCCTTGGCCAGCATGTCGGCGATGCGCTTGTGCGCGGCATCGCGGCCGGTCAGCATCTTGCCGTTGAGCAGCAGGGTGTCGCCAGGCTTCCAGCTGGCGACTTCGGCTGGCGTGAGCTGATCGAGGTCGACGCGCTTGCTCTTGTTGTAATCGGGCTGCCAGTCGATCTTCGGCCAGAGGTCGAGCGAGGGCGCCTCGAGGTAGACCGGGCCCGAGCCGTCGAGCACGAAGTGCGCGTGGCGGGTGGCGGCGCAGTTCGGGATCATCGCCACCGGTTTGCTGGCCGCGTGCGTCGGGTACATCTGGATCTTGACGTCGAGCACGGTCGCGAGGCCGCCCAGGCCTTGCGCGCCGATGCCGAGCGCATTGACCTTCTCGTACAGCTCGATGCGCAATGCCTCGACCTTGGTCAGCTCGGCACCCGAGGCCTTCTTGGCCTGCAGCTCGTGCATGTCGAGGTCGTCCATCAGGCTTTGCTTGGCCATCAGCGCGGCCTTCTCGGCGGTGCCGCCGATGCCGATCCCGAGCATGCCGGGCGGGCACCAGCCGGCACCCATGGTCGGAACGGTCTTGAGCACCCAGTCGACGATGCTGTCGCCGGGGTTGAGCATCGCGAGCTTGCTCTTGTTCTCGCTGCCGCCGCCCTTGGCCGCGACCGTCACCTCGACGGTGTTGCCGGGCACGATCTCGGTGAAGATCACGGCCGGCGTGTTGTCCTTGGTGTTCTTGCGGTCGAACTGCGGGTCGGCCACGACCGAGGCGCGCAGCGTGTTGTCCGGGTGGTTGTAGCCGCGGCGCACGCCTTCGTTGATGGCGTCGTCGAGGCTGCCCGTGAAGCCGTCCCAGCGCACGTCCATGCCGACCTTCAGGAACACGTTGACGATGCCGGTGTCCTGGCAGATCGGCCGGTGGCCGGTGGCGCTCATCTTGCTGTTGGTCAGGATCTGCGCCATCGCGTCCTTGGCTGCCGGGCTCTGCTCGCGCTCGTAGGCGCGGGCCAGGTGGGCGATGTAGTCGGCCGGGTGGTAGTAGCTGATGTATTGCAGCGCGGCGGAAACCGACTCGATCAGGTCGGCTTGCTGAATGGTGGTCATGTGGGGAGGGAGGTTCTTGTGAGTGGGGGACGCTGCCGCGATTATCTCAGCCGCCGAAAACCTGCGCGCCTGCTCGGCCGCCAGATCGGCAGCTGCATGATCTCGAACAGTTTCTCGAACCGTTTTCCGGTGATCCGCGCGTCGTGCAGGGCAATCGACATGACTTGTTGACGGTCTTGAGCGCTCCGCTCATAACTTTTCGACATGACGAGAGCCAAGTCGACCCTCCCCATCGATGCGAGCCATTCTTGTTTGCGCCGATACTCCACATTGCGCCCGGCGAGCGGCCGGCCCTTCATCCTGAAAGCGAGCTACGCCATGACCACATCCCCCAAGTCCCGTGTCGAGCGCGACACTTTCGGCCCGATCGAGGTGCCTGCCGACAATCTGTGGGGCGCGCAGACGCAGCGCTCGCTGCAGAACTTCGACATCTCCGGCGAACAGCAGCCGCGGGAAATCATCCGCGCCCTGGCGCAGGTGAAGCGGGCCTCGGCGGTGGTGAACCATGCGCTGGGCCTGCAGGACCCGAAGAAGACCGAGGCCATCGTCGCTGCGGCGGACGAGGTGATCGCCGGCCGCCATCCTGACGAGTTTCCGCTGGTGGTCTGGCAGACCGGTTCGGGCACCCAGACCAACATGAACGTCAACGAAGTGCTGGCCAATCGGGCCAGCGAACTGCTCGGCGGCGAGCGCGGGGAAGGGCGTCTGGTGCACCCGAACGACGATGTCAATCGCAGCCAGTCGTCGAACGACGTCTTTCCGACCGCGATGCACGTAGCGGCGGTCGAGGCCATCACGCACAAGCTGCTGCCCGCGATCGGCAAGCTGCGCGGCACGCTGGATCGGAAATCGAAGGATTTCGCTGACATCGTGAAGATCGGGCGTACGCATCTGCAGGACGCGACGCCGCTCACCCTGGGCCAGGAGTTCTCGGGCTATGTCGCGCAACTCGCGCACGGCGAGGCGCATGTGCGCGCGGCCCTGCCGCATCTGTGCGAACTGGCGCTCGGCGGCACGGCAGTCGGGACCGGCCTGAATGCACCCAAGGGCTATGCCGAGCAGGTGGCAGCCGAGCTCGCGAAGCTCACCGGCCTGCCTTTCGTCACGGCGCCCAACAAGTTCGAGGCGATGGCCTCGGTCGATGCGCTGGTGCATGCGCACGGCGCCCTCAAGACGCTGGCGGCCAGCATGATGAAGATCGCCAACGACGTGCGCTGGCTGGCCAGCGGCCCGCGCAGCGGCATCGGCGAACTCAGCATTCCCGAGAACGAGCCGGGCTCGTCGATCATGCCCGGCAAGGTCAACCCGACCCAGAGCGAGGCGGTCACGATGCTGGCGGCGCAGGTGTTCGGCAACGACGTCGCGATCAACATCGGCGGTGCCTCGGGCAACTTCGAGCTCAACGTGTTCCGGCCGATGGTGGCGCACAACTTCCTGCAGAGCGTGCGGCTGCTGGCCGACGGCATGGTGAGCTTCAACGACCATTGCGCGGCCGGCATCGAGCCGAACCGCGAGCGCATCACCGAACTGGTCCAGCGCTCGCTGATGCTGGTGACCGCGCTCAACACCCACATCGGCTACGACAAGGCCGCCTTCATCGCCAAGAAGGCGCACAAGGAAGGCAGCAGCCTGCGCGAGGCGGCGATCGCCTCGGGGCACCTCACGGCCGAGCAGTTCGACCAGTGGGTGGTGCCCGAGAACATGACGGGGCGCTAGCCCCGGGCGACGGCGCGCTTCAGTGCGCGTCGTCCGGCGACCGCGACATCAGCTTGTCCGTGTAGGCGATGGCCATCGCCGAGAACAGGAAGGTGATGTGGATCGCGGTCTGGGCGATCAGCACGCGGTCGGAGTAGTTGTCCGCGTTGATGAAGGTCTTGAGCAGGTGGATCGAGCTGATGCCGATGATGGCGGTGGCCAGCTTGACCTTCAGCACCGAGGCGTTCACATGGCTCAGCCATTCGGGCTGGTCGCGGTGGCCCTCGAGGTTCATGCGGCTCACGAAGGTCTCGTAGCCACCGACGATCACCATGATCAGCAGGTTGGAGATCATCACGACGTCGATCAGCGCCAGCACGACCAGCATGATCACCGTCTCGTTGAGCGAGGCAACCGGCGCCGAGGTCTTGTAGCCGATGCTCGTCACCAGGGCCTGCAGCGCATCCTCGCTGCCGAAGCCGGCTTCGACCAGGTGGGTCAGTTCGACCAGGAAATGCACCACGTACACGGCCTGGGCCACGATCAGGCCCAGGTACAGCGGCAGTTGCAGCCAGCGGCTGGCGAAGATCAGGTTGGGGAGCGGACGCAGCGGCGAGACCTTGCCCGTTGTTGGAATGAGAGGGTTGTCGTTTGACATCGAAAGGTTTCGGCGAAACTTGCCAACAACTGTAAACGGGCGATTCTAGGGGGCGGCGCGCGTCGTCGCGACGCCATTCCGGGCGCTAACATGTCCCGTCAGTCGTCCGTAAGTGGGGAACCCGACATTACCGCCGGAACATCACGTCAGCTAAAGGAGACAAGAATGAGCAGCGCATCGACGATCGAATCCGTCCTGGTCGAAAACCGTGTCTTTCCGCCGGACGAGCGGGCCAGCGCAGGCGCGCGCATCCCCAGCATGGCGGCCTACGACGCCCTCTGCAAGGAGGCGGCGGACGACTTCGACGGCTTCTGGGCCCGCCTGGCGAAGGCCAACGTGGTGTGGAGCAAGCCCTTCACGCGCACGCTCGACGAGTCGGATGCGCCTTTCTACAAGTGGTTCGAGGACGGCGAGCTCAACGCCTCGGCCAACTGCCTGGACAAGCACATCGGCACGCCGGTCGAGCACAAGACCGCGATC
>NZ_JBFUHO010000085.1:0-29136 GCF_056402355.1 Variovorax sp. P4_B11 | reverse complement strand
CGCACCGGCCGCGGCCCCCGCCGCAGCCGCGCCCGCCGCAGCCGCAGCCCCTGCCGATGCGGCCGCTGCCGCTGCCACCCCGGCTCCCTCGTTCAACAAGGGCGACACCGCCTGGATGATGGTCTCGACGCTGCTCGTGATCATGATGACGGTCCCCGGCCTGGCGCTGTTCTACGGCGGCCTGGTGCGCAGCAAGAACATGCTGTCGGTCCTGATGCAGGTGATGGTCACCTTCTCGATGATCGTCGTGCTGTGGATGATCTACGGCTACAGCCTGGCCTTCACCGAGGGCAATTCCTTCATCGGCGGCTTCGACCGGCTCTTCATGAAGGGGATCTTCGATCCGGCCACCGGCGTGTTCGCCCCGGGCGCGACCTTCAGCAAGGGTGTCTACATCCCCGAGCTGCTGTTCGCCGCCTTCCAGGCCACCTTCGCCGGCATCACCTGCTGCCTGATCGTCGGCGCCTTCGCCGAACGCATCAAGTTCTCGGCCGTGCTGCTGTTCATGGCGATCTGGTTCACCTTCAGCTATGCACCGATCGCCCACATGGTCTGGTTCTGGATGGGCCCCGACGCCTACGCCAGCAAGGATGTGGTCGACGCCATGAACGACAAGGCCGGCCTGATCTGGCAGTGGGGCGCGCTCGACTTCGCAGGCGGCACCGTGGTCCACATCAACGCGGCCGTCGCCGGCCTCGTGGGTGCCTACCTCATCGGCAAGCGCATCGGCTACGGCAAGGAGTCGTTCACGCCGCATTCGCTGACGCTCACCATGGTCGGCGCCTCGCTGCTGTGGGTCGGCTGGTTCGGCTTCAACGCCGGCTCCGCCCTCGAATCGAGCACCAGCGCCGTGCTGGCCTTTATGAACACCTTCTCGGCCACCGCCGCTGCCGTGCTCGCATGGTCCATCGGTGAAGCGCTGATGCGCGGCAAGGCCTCGATGCTGGGTGCTGCGTCCGGCGCGGTCGCCGGCCTGGTGGCGATCACCCCGGCCGCCGGCAACGTCGGCCTGATGGGCGCGATCATCATCGGCTTCGTCGCCGGCTTCGCCTGCCTCTGGGGCGTCAACGGCCTCAAGAGGATCCTCGGCGCGGACGACTCGCTGGACGTCTTCGGCGTCCACGGCGTCGGCGGTATCGTCGGTGCGCTGTTGACCGGCGTGTTCAACACCCAAGCGCTCGGCGGCCCCGGCCTGGTCGGCGACTGGGTCACGGCAGGCGTGATCTCCAACGGCATCGGCGCCCAGGTCTGGATCCAGCTCAAGGCCGTGGTGCTGACGATCGTCTGGTCGGGCGTGGTGGCCTTCATCGCCTTCAAGATCGCCGACCTGACCATCGGCCTGCGCGTGTCGGAAGAGGAAGAGCGCGAAGGCCTCGACATCTCCTCCCACGGCGAAACCGCCTACAACCGCTGAAGCCTCGGGGCCGCCTCGGGCGGCCCGCTTCCGCGGACAAGAATTTTTTTGTCAGCGAGTGTCTCCTTTGGATGTTGAGCCCGCAGCCGCGGGCTCTTTTTTTGCTCGCCCCCAGGTTGCCCCGCACTGCGTGTCGGGGCGCCCACCCCCTACCGGGGGCGCAGTCAGCGGCCCGGCGAAGCCGGTTCCGCGACTGCTCACGAACGGGCGCGCTGCGCGCAGCCGTAGAAGAACCACAGCGCCGATTGATTTGGCCGGCGCAGCCAGGCCCGTTGGTGAAACACCGCGGATCCGGCTCCGCCGGTCCGCTGGTGTTGCCCCCGGTAGGGGGTGGGCGGGCTACACGAAGTGAGCCCAACCTGGGGGCGAGCATAATTTTCTTTATGTGGACCACTCTCAACGACAGCCTGAGCCAGCTCGGCGAGTCGCCGTTCTGGCATCCGGTCGAGCGCTCGCTCTATTGGCTCGACATTCCCGGCCGCGCGGTGCTGCGCACGCGCGGCGACATCGACGGCACGCCAACGGTCGAGCGCTGGAGCCTGCCGACCGAACCCGGCTGCATGGCGCCGGCGCGGCGCGGCGGACTGGTGATCGCGCTGCGCGACGGCGTCTACCGCGCGGCCGAATGGGGCGGGGTGCTGAAGCCCCTGGCGACGGTCGACCACGACATCCGCAGCATGCGCTTCAACGACGGCAAGTGCGATTCGCTGGGTCGCTTCTGGGCCGGCACCATCAACGAAGCGAAGGACCGGGCCAACGCGGTGCTTTACTGCCTCGATGCCCGCGGCGGCCGCGCGCCGGCCCTGGTGCCGATGGCCAACCAGGTCACCACCGCCAACGGACTGGCCTTCGCGCCCGACGATGCCACCGTCTACTGGTCCGACACCGCGGCCCACCGGGTGCGCGCCTGGCACTGGGCCGCGGCCGTCAACACCCTGTCGCGCGAGCGCGTGTTCCAGCAGTTCGACGACAAGCCCGCGGGCTGGACGCCGGCCTCGCCGCAGCGCTACGAAGGCCGCCCCGACGGCGCCACCATCGACGCCGACGGCCACTACTGGGCAGCGATGTTCGAGGGTGGCCAGCTGCTGCGCTTCGCCCCCTCGGGCGAGCGCGTGGCGGCGCTGCCGACGCCGGTGCAGTGCCCGACCATGCCCTGCTTCGGCGGCAACGACCTGAAGACGCTGTTCGTCACCAGCGCCCGCCGCGGCCGGCCCGCGGCCGAGCTCGAGGAGCGGCCGGCCTCGGGCTGCGTGATCAGGATGCGGGTCACCACGCCCGGCCTCCCGGTCGCCTTCTTCGAGGATTGAAGTTCGGTCATGGCTCTGAAGGCGATATCCTGCGCTACGTGCTCTTCCACTCGATCGCGCTGGCTTGCCGGGTCGGCCTGTTCGTCACGACGCAGGCCTACGTCCGGCCCTTTGCGCGGATGGTCATCCGATGAGGTCTTGAAATGAATGCGCCGCTCACTTCCTCCGAACAGGCTTCGCTGTCGGCATCGGCTCGCCAGGCGCAGGTGGTGCAGGCGCTTCGGCAGCACCTGCCCGCCCATGCGCTGATCTGGCACGACGAGGACACCGTGCCCTACGAGTGCGACGGCCTGACCGCCTACCGCCAGCGCCCGCTGGTGGTGGCCCTGCCTGAAACCGAGGCGCAGGTGGCGGCGGTGCTCGAGACCTGCCACGGGCTCGGCGTGCCGGTGGTGGCGCGCGGTGCCGGCACCGGGCTGTCGGGCGGCGCGATGCCGCATGCGATGGGCGTGACGATGTCGCTCGCCAAGTTCAACCGGATCGTCAAGATCGACCCGGTCAGCCGCACCGCGGTCGTCCAGTGCGGCGTGCGCAACCTCGCGATCAGCGAGGCGGCGGCGCCCTTCAACCTGTACTACGCGCCCGACCCCTCGAGCCAGATCGCCTGCACCATCGGCGGCAACGTGGCCGAGAACTCGGGCGGCGTGCACTGCCTCAAGTACGGGCTCACCTTGCACAACGTGCTGCGGGTGCGCGGCTTCACGGCCGAGGGCGTGGGCGTCGAATTCGGCGGCGAGGCGCTCGACTGCCCCGGCCTCGACCTGCTGGCGCTGGTGATCGGCAGCGAGGGCATGCTGGCCGTCACCACCGAGGTCACGGTCAAGCTGGTGCCCAAGCCGCAGCTGGCGCGCTGCATCATGGCCAGCTTCGACGACGTGCGCAAGGCCGGCGATGCGGTGGCCGCGGTGATCGCGGCCGGCATCATCCCGGCCGGGCTCGAGATGATGGACAAGCCCATGACCGCCGCGGTCGAGGACTTCGTGCACGCCGGCTACGACCTCGACGCCGCCGCCATCCTGCTGTGCGAATCCGACGGCACGCCCGAAGAGGTCGAGGAAGAGATCGGCCGCATGACCGAGGTGCTGCGCCAGTGCGGCGCCACCGCGATCGCCTGCAGCGAGAACGAGGACGAGCGCCTCAGGTTCTGGAGCGGCCGCAAGAACGCCTTCCCGGCCTCGGGCCGCATCAGCCCCGACTACATGTGCCTCGATTCGACCATCCCGCGCAAGCGGCTGGCCGACATCCTGCTCGCCATCCAGCAGATGGAGAAGAAGTACCAGCTGCGCTGCTGCAACGTGTTCCACGCCGGCGACGGCAACCTGCATCCGCTGGTGCTGTTCGACGCCAACGACCCCGACGAGCTGCACCGCTGCGAGCTTTTCGGCGCCGACATCCTCGAGACCAGCGTCGCGATGGGCGGCACGGTGTCGGGCGAGCACGGCGTCGGCGTCGAGAAGCTCAACAGCATGTGCGTGCAATTCACCGCGGCCGAGAACGAGCTGATGTTCGGCGTCAAGCGGGCCTTCGATCCGGCCGGTGGGCTGAACCCTGGCAAGGTGATCCCGACGCTGTCGCGCTGCGCCGAGTATGGCAAGCAGGTGTTCCGCGCCGGGCAGCCGATGCCGTTCGCGGAGCTGCCGCGTTACTGAGACCTTGCGGGACAGACCAAGAAACTGCGCAGCAGTTTTTGCCAAGAGACACCACGATGGAATCCCCAGCCCTCAGCGAGATCGCCGAGCGCATCCGCGCCGCCGCCGCCGACCGGACGACCTTGAGCATCCGGGGCGGCAACACCAAGGCTTTCTACGGCGAGCCCGCGCGCGGCATTCCGCTGGAAACCGCCACGCTCGCCGGCATCACCAGCTACGAGCCCAGCGAGCTGGTCGTCACGGTGCGTGCCGGCACGCCGCTGGCCGAGCTCGAGGCGCTGCTGGCCGAGCAGGGTCAGTGCCTGCCTTTCGAGCCGCCGCGCTTCGCGACAGGAGGTACGGTCGGAGGGATGATCGCCGCGGGTCTCAGCGGCCCGGCCCGGGCCAGCGTCGGTTCCGTGCGCGACTACCTGCTCGGCATCACCTTGGTCAACGGCCGCGGCGAGGTGCTGGTCTTCGGCGGCCAGGTGATGAAGAACGTGGCCGGCTACGACGTCTCGCGGGTGCTGACCGGATCGATGGGCGCGCTCGGGCTGGTTGCCGAGGCCAGCCTCAAGGTGCTGCCGGTGGCGCCGGCCGAAGCCACGCTCGACTTCGCTTGCAGCCAGGCCGATGCGCTGCGGCTGCTCAACGAATGGGGCGGCCGGCCGCTGCCGCTCAACGCCAGCGTCTGGCGCGAGCGCGACGGCACGGGCGTGCTGTCGCTGCGCCTGCGCGGTGCGGTGGCGGCGGTCGAGGCCGCCTGTGCGCAGCTGGGCGGCGAGCGCCAGGACAACGCGCGCGCGGCGGCCGGCTGGCAGTCGCTGCGCGACCAGCAGCATCCATGGTTCGCCGCCGGCGAGGGCGCGCGCGCGCTGTGGCGGCTGTCGGTGCCGCAGACCGCGCCGGTGCTCGACCTCGGTGGCGCGCCGCTGGTCGAGTGGCACGGCGGGCAGCGCTGGGTTCTGGCCGCGCCCGGCGAGTCGCAGCGCGTGCGTGCCGCGGCCCGCGCCGCCGGCGGCCATGCCACGCTCTTCAGGCCCGCGGCCGGCGCCCGGTACGAAGCCCGCTTCGACACCCTGAGCGCCCCCATCGAGCGCATCCACCGCGCGCTCATGAACGAGTTCGATCCCCACGCCGTCTTCGATCGCGAACGGCTCCTTCCCGCCCCACCCGCGCACTGAAGCACCGCATGCAAACCGAACTCGCTCCCGAATTCCAGGGCACCGCCGACGGCCGCGAGGCCGAGGCGATCCTGCGCAAGTGCGTGCACTGCGGCTTCTGCACCGCCACCTGCCCGACCTACCAGCTGCTCGGCGACGAGCTCGACGGCCCGCGCGGGCGCATCTACCTGATCAAGCAGGTGCTCGAAGGCAAGGCGCCGACGCGCAGCACCCAGCTGCACCTCGACCGCTGCCTGACCTGCCGCAACTGCGAGAGCACCTGCCCGAGCGGCGTGCAGTACGGCCACCTGGTCGACATCGGCCGCAAGATCGTCGACCGGAAGGTGCCGCGGCCGGCGCTCGAAAGCGCCGTGCGCTGGACCCTCAAGGAGGCGCTGCCGTCGCCGCTCTTCGGCCCCGCGATGAAGCTGGGCCAGTCGGTGCGCGGCCTGCTGCCGGCCGGGCTCCAGGCCAAGGTGCCGGCGCCGCGGCCCGCCGGCGCGTGGCCGACCCGCTCGCACGCCCGCAAGATGCTGATGCTGGCCGGCTGCGTGCAGCCGTCGATGGCGCCCAACATCAACAGCGCGACCGCCCGCGTGCTCGACGCCGCCGGCATCGAGGCCGTGATCGCCCGCAACGCCGGCTGCTGCGGCGCGGTCAAGTTCCACCTCAACGACCTCGACGGCGCCAAGGCGCAGATGCGCGCCAACATCGATGCCTGGTGGCCGCAGGTGGCGGGCGGCGCGGTCGAGGCGATCGTCATGAACGCCTCGGGCTGCGGCGTCACGGTGCGCGAGTACGGCCACATCCTGAAGGACGACCCGGCCTATGCGGCCAAGGCCACGCGCATCAGCGCCCTGACCCGCGACCTGAGCGAGCTGCTGCCCGAGCTGGTGCCGGCGCTGAAGGGCCGCGTCACGGCGCCGGCCGGCGTCGTCGCCTACCACCCGCCCTGCACGCTGCAGCACGGCCAGCAGCTGCGCGGCGGCGTCGAAGTCAACCTGCGCGCGCTCGGCTTCGACATCCAGGTGGCGGGCAGCGAGTCGCACCTGTGCTGCGGCTCGGCCGGCACCTATTCGGTGCTGCAGCCCGAGCTGGCGTACCCGCTGCGCGACCGCAAGCTGGGCCACCTGAACCAGCTGCAGCCTACGGCCATCGTGTCGGCCAACATCGGCTGCATCACGCACCTGCAAAGCGGCACCGAGACGCCCGTGCGGCACTGGGTCGAGCTGCTGGACGCCGCGCTGGCGGCCGAAACGGCGGCTGAAACTGCGGCCTGATCGCACAGGCGCAAGGGGTCTGGTCCGACCCCCGGCGCGACGGCGGCGCGCGAGGATGCCGGGGTGTTCCCGACGGGAGATTCCTGATGCGTGCCTCGTTACGATCCCTCCTGCGCGGCGCGGCCCTCTGCGCCTGTGCCGCCGCCCCCTGGGCCGCCCAGGCCCAGATCGCCGCGATGCCGGCAATGAAAGTCCAGGATGCCGGCCGCTACGTCTGCGGCGGCATCGGTGCCGAGGAATCCGCCGCCCTGCGCGCGGCCATGAAGGACCACCCGCTGTCGCTGCTGTTCGCGCGCGCCGGCGGCGACTACCTGGCCGATGTCGACGTCATGGTGACGGATGCGAAGGGCGGCACGGCGCTGGCGATGCGCGCCAGCGGCCCGATCTGCCTGATCGACCTGCCGGCCGGCCGCTACACGGTCGAGGCCACCAGCGAGGGCGTCGTCAAGCGCCAGGTCGTGACCCTGGGATCAGGGTCGAAGACGGCCGATTTCCGGTTCTGACGCATCAGGCCAGGGACACCGCGGAACCGGCTTTGCCGGGCCGCCGGTGTCGCCCCCGGTCGGGGGTGGGCGACTACACGAAGTGAGTCAACCTGGGGGCGAGCCCAATGCCGTTTCTATGTCGCCGGCGATCGACTCGGGCTTGTCGACCGGGGCATAGCGCTTCAGCACCCGCCCGTCCTTGCCGACCAGGAACTTGGTGAAGTTCCACTTGATCGCGGTGCTGCCCAGCAGGCCCGGCGCCTCCTTGACCAGCCACTTGTAGAGCGGCGCCGCGTCGGCGCCGTTGACGTCGATCTTTTCCATCATCGGGAAGCTGACGCCGTAGTTCTCGGTGCAGAAGGCGCCGATCTCCGCGTTGGTTCCCGGGTCCTGGCTCATGAACTGGTTCGACGGGAAGCCCAGCACCGCGAGGCCCTGGTCCGCGTACTTCTTGTACAGCGCCTCCAGCCCCTCGAACTGCGGCGTGAAGCCGCATTTGCTGGCCGTGTTGACGATCAGCAGCACCTTGCCGCGGAAGTCTGAAAGCGGGGCCGGCCGGCCGTCGATGCGGCGGGCTTCGAAATCGTAGATGCTGGTCATGGCATGTCCTTGGCGGAAACCGATCGTCGATCATCGTCCTCCGCGGGCGCGCGCGCAAACGACGACCACAGCGCCGCCGCCACGATCAGCGCGCCGCCGATCCAGATCCGCGCCTCCATCGTGGCGGCGCCGAGCGCCACCGAGGAGAGGCTCGCGAACAGCACTTCCGACAGCATGATCACCGCGGTCGCGCTGGCCGTCAGCCGCGCGGCGCCGTACTGCAGGCAGACGTTGGCGAAGGCGAAGCCGGTGCCCAGCAGCAGCGCCCAGCCCCACCAGCCGCTGTCGGCCAGCGGCGGCGGCGCCATCGCGCCGAGCGCGGTGCCGGCCAGCGCGGTCGCGCCAGCCATTGCCGCGCAGCCGCCGAACATCGCCAGCGCCCGGGCCTCGCCGGGGGCGCTGCGCAGCCGGCGCAGCAGGATGTTGGTCACCGCGAAGCCGAAGCCGGCGGCCACGCCGAGCCAGTCCGCCAGGCTGGCCGGCACCGGCCAGTCGGCGTCGGGCGACTTCAGCACCACCGCCACGCCGGCCAGCGCCAGCGCCACCCGGGCCAGCGCCGCCGCGCTCGGCCGCTCGCCCAGGAAGGCCCAGGCCAGCAGCACGCTCCACAGCGGCATCAGGTAGAACAGCAGCACCACGCGCACCACGTCGCCCTGCGTCACGGCCCAGTTGAAGCCGACGTTGGTGAAGCCCGCCGCCAGACCCAGCAGCACCAGCGCCGGCTGCCGCGCGAACAGGGGCCAGACGCGCCACCGCCGCAGCGTCATCGCGAGCGTGATGGCGACGTAGATCACGCAGGTGGCCCACACCGGATGCAGGCCATGGCCTTCGATCTGACGGAAGGGAAACCAGGAGACGCCCCAGACGAAGGCGTTGAGGATCAGCGCGAGAGCAGGCAACGGATTCGGGCCTGAGGACAGGTCCTAGTGGTGCTTGTCGCTGCGCGCGATGGCCAGCAGGTGCTCGACCTCTTCGGGATAGCGCTTCAGGTTGTGCCGGTGCCAGCGCTTGATGAGCCACATGAAGCCGGCCACCACGACGCCGAAGGCGGTGATCGCCGAGTAGGCCGACAGGCCGATGCCGGTGCAGGCGCTGTAGAACGCGCCCAGGACCAGGATGCATGACTGCTCGTTGAAGTTCTGCACCGCGATCGAGCGCCCGGCGCCCATCAGGTTGTGGCCGCGGTGCTGCAGCAGCGCGTTCATCGGCACCACCAGGAAGCCGCCCAGGCCGCCGAGCAGGATCAGGAAGGGCACCGCCAGCCAGATGCTGCCGATGAAGTTCATGCCGATCACCAGCAGGCCCATGCCGATGCCCATCGGGATCACGCGCGTGGCCATGTCCAGCCGCATCCGCATCGACGCCACGATGGCGCCGACCGCCGTGCCGATCGCCACCACGCCGGTCAGCGAGGAGGCCTGCGCCGTGTTGTAGCCCAGCGCCAGCGAGGCCCAGGCCAGCACGATGTACTTGAGGTTGCCGCCGGCGCCCCAGAACAGGGTGGTCGTGGCGAGCGAGATCTGGCCCAGCTTGTCGCGCCACAGGCGCGAATTGCACTGCCAGAAGTCGGGCAGCAGGGCGAACATGTTGCGCACCATGCCGTGCTGCGGATTGGCGCGCAGCGGCCGCATCTCGACGCCGGTCAGCGGGATGCGGGTGTTGAACCAGGCGGCCACGACATAGACCAGGATCAGCGCCGAGATCGCGGCCTCGGGCGGCGTGCTGACGCCGGTGTCGATGAGCGGGAAGTCGAGCGCCAGCAGGTGGCTCGACAGCGCATGGCCGACCAGCTGCCCGCCGAGCACGATGCCCAGGATGATCGAGGCGATGGTCAGCCCCTCGATCCAGCCGTTGGCCTTGACCAGCTGGGAGGCCGGCAGCAGCTCGGTGAGGATGCCGTACTTGGCCGGCGAATAGGCCGCGGCGCCGAGCCCGACGACCGCGTAGGCCATCAGCGGATGCGAGCCGAACAGCATCATCACGCAGCCGACCACCTTGATCGCGTTGCTGATGAACATCACCTTGCCTTTGGGCAGGGCGTCGGCGAAGGCGCCCACCAGCGGCGCCAGCGCCACATAGAAGACGGTGAAGATCGGCACCAGCGCGGCGCGCTGCCATTCCGGTGCGCCGCTGGTTCGCATCAGCTCCACCGCGGCCACGAAAAGCGCGTTGTCGGCCAGCGACGAAAAGAACTGGGCCGACATGATGGTGTAGAAACCGCGCTTCATCGATGAGCTGGCTGGCCAGGGGGTGGGAGAGCTGGCGGTAGTGGAAAAGGGTTCCGCTTCAAGAGGCGGGTGCGCGGTTATAGCATGGGGTACGCAATGTCAGAATGGCGCTTTCCGGCCCCTACGCCGGGCCTTGTTGTGTGAGTGATTTCAGCTTTTCACCAGGAATTTGAAGTGCCGCGTCCGATCCTTGCCACTGTCCATGCCGCCGCCTTGCGCCACAACCTCGACCGGGCGCGCCGCGCGGCGCTCGATTCCCGTGTCTGGGCGGTGGTCAAGGCCAACGCCTATGGCCACGGGATCGAGCGGGTTTTCGACGCCTTCCGCGCCGCCGACGGCTTCGCGCTGCTCGACCTGGCCGAGGCCGAGCGGGTGCGCGCGCTGGGCTGGCGCGGCCCGATCCTGCTGCTCGAGGGGGTGTTCGAGCCGCGCGACCTCGAGCTGTGCTCCCGCCTCGACCTCTGGCACACGGTGCACTGCGACGCCCAGATCGACATGCTGGCGGCCCACAAGACCCAGGTGCCGCAGCGCGTCTTCCTCAAGATGAACTCCGGCATGAACCGCCTGGGCTTCGCGCCCGAGCGCTTCCGCTCGGCCTGGACGCGGCTCAACGCGCTGCCCCAGGTCGACGAGATCTCGCTGATGACGCACTTCAGCGACGCCGACGGCGCGCGCGGCATCGGGCACCAGGTCGAGGTCTTCGGCCACGCCACGCAAGACCTGCCGGGCGAGCGCTCGATCGCCAACAGCGCCGCCACCTTGCGCCACGCGGCCCTGACCCGGGCCGACTGGGTGCGCCCGGGCATCATGCTGTACGGCAGCGCCCCCGACTTCCCCGAGCACGACGCCGAGCACTGGCAGCTGCAGCCGGGCATGACGCTCGCCACCCGGCTGATCGGGGTGCAGACGCTGAAGGCCGGGGACACCATCGGCTACGGCTCCAGCTTCCGCGCCGAAGGGCCGCTGCGCATCGGCGTCGCCGCGGTCGGCTATGCCGACGGCTACCCGCGGCACTGCAGCACCGGCACGCCGGTGCTGGTCGACGGCGTGCGCACGCGCATGGTCGGGCGCGTCAGCATGGACATGATCACGGTCGACCTGACGCCGGTGCCCGACGCCGGCAACGGCGCCGAGGTCACGCTGTGGGGCCGGTCGTCGACGGGCGCCCTGCTGCCGATCGACGAGGTGGCGAAGGCCGGCGGCACCGTCGGCTACGAGCTGATGTGCGCCGTGGCGCCTCGTGTCCCCATCACGGCGGACTGAAGGCCGCTGCAGTTTGAAGATCCTCTCCGACTGCTGGTAGGCGGCGCCGACGAGGGCGCGGTGATCGACCGCTTCATGCCGCAGGCGCATTCGCTGCCCGCGGCGGTACGGGTGCTGCTCAAGCGCTGAGCCGGGCCGCCGGCCGCCTCAATACAAGCCGAGCTGCCGCGTCTGCAGCCGCGCCAGCCCCAGCAGCGCATCGGTGAATGGCGTCGCCACGCCGGCGCGCTGCCCCAGCTCGCGCACCGCCGTGACCAGCGCGTCGAGCTCCACGGCGCGGCCGGCTTCCACGTCCTGCAGCATCGAGGTCTTGAAGGCGCCGAGCTTGCGCGTCACGGCATGTCGGTCTTCCGGGCTGTCGGCGATCGGCACGCCGATGCGCGCGCCGATCTCCTTGGCCTCCAGCATGATCGTGGAGATGAAGCCGCGCACCAGGTCGTCGTCGAGGATGACATCGGTGGTGGCACCGGTCAGCGCGCTGATCGGGTTGACCGTCATGTTGCCCCAGAGCTTGTACCAGACGTCCTTCTGGATCTGCGGCGACAACTTGGTGTCGATGCCGGCGCCGGCCAGCAGGTCGCGCAGCGCCTTGGCGCGCGGCGTCGCCTCGCCCGAGGGCTCGCCGATGATCAGCCCGTTGCCGAAGTGATGCCGCACCACGCCGGGCGCGTCGAGCGCGCAGCTGGCATGCACCACGCAGCCGATCACGTGCTTGGCGGGGATCGCGGCGTCGATGCGGCCGCCCGGGTCGACCGCCTCCAGCTGCGCACCGGCCAGCGGGCCGCCGAAACCGCCCTGCAGGAACCACCACGGCACGCCGTTCATGGCCGTCAGCACGATCGTGTCGGGGCCCAGCAGCGGCGCGATCTGCCGCGCCACCGCAGGCAGCGCCGGCGCCTTCACGGCGACGATCACCAGGTCTTGCACGCCGAGTGCCTTCGGGTCTGCGCTGGCGTTGACCGGCACCGCCACGCGCGTGTCGCCGCTCGCCAGGATGAGGCCGTCGCGCTTCAGCGCTTCGAGCGTGGCGCCGCGCGCCACCACGTCGATGGCCGAGCCCGCCTGCGCGAGCTTCGAGCCGATCCAGCCGCCGATCGCGCCGGCGCCGTAGATGCACACTTTCATTGAGGGATGCTCCTTTGATCTTCGGTCGGGGCACACCTTGCCCCATTCCAGGAATACCGCGGAACCGGCTTCGCCGGGCCGCTGGTAATGCCCCCTGCAAGGGGGTGGGCGGCCACACGAAGTGGGCCAACCTGGGGGTTATTGCTTGTACGTTGAATCGATGCGGTCGACCTGGCGCACCAGCGCGTCGAACACGTCCTGCCCGGCGCCGTGCGCCGGATTGAACTGCAGCGCGTCGCGCGTGCAGCGTTGCGCGATCTCCTCGCTGACAGGAATCGCCGGCCCCATCGAGAAGGTCGCCATCTGGATCTCGCAGGCGCGCTGCAAGGTCCACAGGATCGCGAAGGTCTGCGGCAGCGTCTGGCCCCAGGCCAAGAGGCCGTGGTTGCGCAGAATCACCGCCTGCCGGTCGCCGATGCTCCTCAACAGGCGCGGACCCTCGTCGGCATGGATCGTGATGCCCTCGAAGTCGTGGTACGCGACCATGCCGTGCAGCTGCGCGGTATAGAAATTGGTCTGCTGCAGGCCGCCCTGCACGCAGGCCACCGCCACGCCGGCGGTGGTGTGGGTGTGCATCACGCAGTGCGCGCCGGGCAGCCCGTCGTGGATCGCGGCATGCACCGTGAAGCCGGCCGGGTTGACCGGGTAGGTCGAGCCGTCGAGCACCTTGCCCTGCAGGTCGATCTTGACCAGGTTGCCGGCCGTGACCTCGCTGTAGTGCAGGCCGAAGGGATTGATCAGGAACTGCTTCTCGCCACCGGTCACGCTGTCGGGCAGCCGCATCGTGATGTGGTTGTAGATCATCTCGGTCCAGCCCAGCATCGCGAACACGCGGTAGCAGGCGGCGAGCTGCAGCCTGGCGGCGCGCTCGTCGGGGTGGAGGGCGGGATGCACCAGCGCCGAGGGCGATGGGGTGGCGAGTGTGTTCATGGCATTTCCTTCAAGTAAATCGATACGCCCCGATCCCCTTCCAGGAATACCGCGGAACCGGCTTTGCCGGGCCGCTGGTATTGCCCCCGGCGAGGGGGTGGGCGGCTACACGAAGTGAGCCAACCTGGGGGTGAGTCAATGTTCTAACCCTCGGCGGTGAAGCCGACTTGCTTGACGATCGGCGCCCACTTGGCGGTGTCTTTCTTGAGCAGTTCCGTCAGCTCGGCCGGCGTCGAGGACATCGCCTCCAGGCCGAAGTTCGCCAGGCCGTCGATCACGTCCTTTTGCGCCAGTGCCACCTTGAAGGCGGCGTTGGCGCGATTCACCACTTCGGGCGAAGCCTTGGCCGGCAGCAGGAAGGCGAACCACTCGCTGTGCGTCATGTCCTTGATGCCCTGTTCCTCGAAGGTCGGCACGTCGGGCGCGAAGCGGCTGCGCTTGGCGCCCGAGACGCCGAGGATGCGCACCTTGCCCGTGGGCAGGTGCTGCGTGATGTCGCCGATCGGGCCCGACACCGCGGCGATGTTGCCGCCCAGCAGGTCGAGCATCGCCGGCTGCGTGCCGCGGTAGGCCGCATGCTTCAGTTCCACGCCGGCGCTCTTGCCGAGCAGCGCGCCGATGAAGTGCGGCGTCGAGCCGGCCGCCGGCGAGCCGAAGTTGGCGCCCTCGGGATGGGTCTTGGCCCAGGCCAGGAACTCGGGCACCGTCTTGACCGACATCGGCACCGCCGGTCCGACCGCGAAGCCGAAGTCGAACACGCAGGCGATGGTCACCGGCGACAGGTCGACCAGCGGGTCGTAGGGCAGCTTCTTGTAGATGTGCGGATAGATCGTGAGGATCGAGGTCGGCGTCTGCAGGATCGTCGCGCCGTCGGCCGGCTGGCTCTTGACGTAGGTCACGGCGATCTGGCCGCCCGCGCCGGTGCGGTTCTCGACCACCACGGCGCGGCCGTAGTCGGGCTGCAGCCGGGTCGCGACGCGACGGCAGGTGGTGTCGGAGGTGCCGCCGGCCGCGAAGCCGGTGATCAGCCGCGCGGTCTCGAACGGAAAGGCTTGCGACTGCGCAAAGACGTGCTGGCCCAGGCTGGCCAGCAGCGCGGAGGCGCTGGTGGTCTGCAGCAGATGGCGGCGGGTGATGGTCATTCGATGTCTCCTCGGGATGGATGGATGGATGCTTGGTTGGAACTCGTCGCGCAGCCGAAGGGCGGCGCCGCAGAGGGTCATGGCGCCCTGGGGGCCAGGCCGCGCGCTGAGGGCATATTCTTCCTGCAAGCCGCGCCGCCTGACACCCGCGTTTACCTCACGTCTTCAACGAAAAGGCCTCGCATCGATCGTCCGTCGGTCAATAGGTGCCCCCGGCCGCCGCGGGCTTGGCGGCGCCCTTGAAGCTCGCCGCCAGCGCGCTGGTGCTGCGCACCAGCAGGTTGGTGTCCAGCCCGACGGCGACGAAGCTCGCGCCCAGCGCCAGGTACTTGCGCGCCAGCGTCTCGTTCGGCGTCAGGATGCCCGCGGCCTTGCCGGCGCGCTGGATGCGCGCGATGGCGTCCTCGATCGCGGCCTGCACCTCGGGGTGGTCGGCGTTGCCCACGTGCCCCATCGAGGCCGACAGGTCGGCCGGCCCGATGAAGATGCCGTCGACGCCGTCGATCGCCGCGATCGTTTCCAGCTTGGCCAGCGCCTCGCGCGACTCGGCCTGCACCAGCAGGCAGACGCGGTCGTTGGCGTCCTTGGCATAGCTCGGGTAGCGGCCCCAGCGCGAGGCGCGCGCCCCGCCCATGCCGCGGATGCCCTCGGGCGGATAGCGCATCGCGCGCACGATCGCGCGGGCCTGCTCGGGTGTGTCGACCATCGGCACCAGCAGCGTCTGCAGGCCGAGGTCGAGGTACTGCTTGATCAGCGCCGCGCCGGCGTCGCCGTGGCCCAGCGGCACGCGCGCGATCGCGTTCACGCCCGGATAGGCGGCGATCGCCTGCGCCTGCTGCAGGATGCTCTGCAGGCCGTTGGGCGAATGCTCGCCGTCGATCAGCAGCCAGTCGAAGCCGGCGCCGGCGCAGATCTCGGCGCTGTAGGCGTCGGCCAGGCCGAGCCAGAGGCCGATCTGGGCGCGCTTGTCGATCAGGGCCTGCTTGAAGGGGTTCGGTGGGGTGGTCATGTCTAGTCTTTCAGACGAAGCGGAAGGAGATGGCGCCGAGCGGGCCGTAGTCGGCGTGGAAGGTGTCGCCGGGCAATGCCGCGGTCGGCCGCGTGAACGAGCCGCCAAGCACGATCTCGCCGGCCTCCAGGCATTCGTCCCATGGCGCCAGCTTGTTGGCGAGCCAGGCGACGCCGGTGGCGGGATGGTTGAGCACTGCGGCCGCGACGCCGGACTCTTCGATCACGCCGTTCTTGTACAGCAGGGCGCTGACCCAGCGCAGGTCGACCGCGTCGGGCTTCACGGGCCGGCCGCCGGTCACGATGCCGGCGTTGGCCGCGTTGTCGGCGATGGTGTCGAACACGCGGCGCATCTGTTGGGTGTGGCGGTCGAACTGCTCGATGCGCGAATCGATGATCTCGATCGCCGGCACCACGTAGTCGGTGGCCGCAAGCACGTCGAAGATCGTCACGTTCGGGCCCTGCAGCTTCTTGCCGAGCACGAAGGCCAGCTCGACCTCGACCCGCGGCGCGATGAATCGCGTGAACGGGATGTCGCCGCCCTGGTCGAAGAACATGTCGTCGAGCAAGGTGCCGTAGTCGGGCTCGGTGATCTGGCTGGCCTGCTGCATCGCGCGCGAGGTCAGGCCGATCTTGTGGCCCTTGACGATGCGCCCCTCGGCGATCTTGGTCTTGACCCATTCGCGCGAGATTGCATAGCCGTCCTCGATGGTCATCTCGGGATGGCGCTTGGAGAAGTGCTCCACCTGCACGCGCGACCGCTCGCTCTCGTGGAGTTCGGCGGCCAGCTGCCGGATGAGTTTCGGATCGAGCATGGTTCAGGCCTTGTTGAAGAGAGGATGCAGGTTGCTGTGCTTGCCGTCGTAGACCTGGCCCGGGCTCTCGTCGATCTGCAGCGTGATGCCGATGTGGCGCGCATCGAAGATCGGCGCGAAGTGCGCCTGGGTCACTGCCAGCAGCGCATCGCCGATGCGTTTCTGCACCGAGGCCGAACGCCCCGAGGCCATGCGCAGGTTGAGGTACACGAAGGCGAAGTCGGCGCGGCCGTCGGCCACCGCGAAGTGCGCGGCCGGGTAGGCCAGCACGCGCGTGCCGCCGGTCGGGTAGACCTGCCTGCCCTCGTCGTCGCGCTGCGCGAGCATGCAGTCGGCCAGCGCGCGGCAGAGCGTCGACATGTCGGTCTCGCGCTCGATGTTGGGCGTGTAGAGGATCACGAGATGCGGCATGCGGTTCTCCGAGGCGATGCGTTCAACGGCTCAGAGGCGTGAAACGCTCTGGAATCCCTCGGCGCTCGACGCCTGCGCCTTCGGGATCGCGTGGCCGTCCTGCGGCGTGACGGGGAAGACGGCATTGATCTGGCCGGTGGCGGAAGATCCGAAGTAGGGCGTGATCACCTCCGCCTTGCCGTCGTAGGCCGACCAGCCCAGGGCGCCGAGCACCATGGCCGTGTCGTGCATGAAGCCTTCGCCGTGGCCCTTGGCCGCGTACTCCGGCAGCATCGCGCAGAAGTCGGTCCACTCGCCGTTCTGCCACATGCGCACCACCTCGTGGTCCATGCGCTCCAGCAGCGGGCTCCAGACGCGGTCGGCGAACTGCGGCGCCAGGCCGTTCTGCGCGAAGCGATGCGACAGCGATCCGCTGGCCAAGAAGGCCACGGTGCCGTCGTAGTGGTCCTCCACAGCACGGCGCATGGCCCAGCCCAGGCGGGCGCTGTCGTTCAGGTAGTGGCTGGTGCACAGGGCCGAGACGCAGATCGCCTTGAAGTGCAGGTCCTCGTTCATGTAGCGCATCGGGACCAGCGTGCCGTATTCGGGCCCGAGCGTGGTGGCGTCGTGTGCCAGCGTCTCCACGCCCCATTCATTGCACGTTGCCGCCAGCAGCTTGCCGAGTTCCGGGTTGCCCGGAACCTCGTAGGGCATGTTGCTGATGAAGTGCGGCAGCTCGTTGCTGGTGTAGACGCCCTTGAAATGCGGCGCGCAGTTCAGGTGGTAGCTGGCGTTGACCAGCCAGTGGGTGTCGAACACCACGATGGTGTCGACACCCAGTGCGCGGCAGCGCTGTCCGATTTCCTTCAGGCCGTCGATGGCAGCCTGCCGGCTGCCCTTGCGCGGGCCGTCCAGCTCGCTCAGGTAGAGCGAGGGCACGTGCGTGATCTTGGCGGCGAGGGCGAGTTTTCCCATGGTCAGCCCCCCCAGTGAGGAATGTGATGACTGCCCAGGCTCACCGCGACGTTCTTCGGCTCGCAGAAGACCTCGTAGCTCCAGGTGCCGCCCTCGCGTCCCGTGCCCGAGGCCTTGGTGCCGCCGAAGGGTTGGCGCAGGTCGCGCACGTTCTGACTGTTGACGAAGCACATGCCGGCCTCGACGGCAGCAGCGACGCGGTGCGCACGGCCGATGTTCTCGGTCCACACGTAGCTCGACAGGCCGTAGGCGATGTCGTTGGCCAGGCGGACCGCGTCGGCCTCGTCCTTGAACGGAATCAGGCAAGCCACCGGCCCGAAGATCTCGTCCTGCGCGATCTTCATGCGGTTGTCGACGTCGGCGAACACGGTCGGCAGCACGTAGTTGCCGCGCTGAACGCGGTCCGGCAACTCGGGCGCGCCGAGCCCGCCGCACAACAGGGTTGCGCCTTCCTTCGGGCCCAGCTCGATGTAGCTGCGCACCTTGGCCAGGTGGGCCTGCGAGATCATCGGCCCGACGATGGTCTTCTCGTCGAGCGGGTCGCCCACCGTGATGCGCTTCGCGCGCTCGGCGAACTTCGCCGCGAAGTCGGCATAGATCGACTGCTGCACCAGGATGCGCGAGCCCGCCGTGCAGCGCTCGCCGTTGTTGCTGAAGATCATGAAGACCGCGGCGTCGAGCGCACGGTCGAGGTCGGCATCCTCGAAGATCACGAACGGGCTCTTGCCGCCGAGTTCCATGCTGAACTTCTTGAGCCCCGCGCTCTTCACGATGCGGTTGCCCGTGGCGGTCGATCCGGTGAACGAGATCGCGCGCACGTCGGGGTGCGCCACCAGCGGCTCGCCGGCCTCCTTGCCGTAGCCGTGCACCAGGTTCAGCACGCCGGCCGGAATGCCGGCCTCGAGCGCCAGCTCGCCCAGGCGCGCGGCGGTCAGCGGCGACAGCTCGCTCATCTTCAGCACCGCGGTGTTGCCGAAGGCCAGGCAGGGCGCGACCTTCCAGGTGGCGGTCATGAAGGGCACGTTCCACGGCGAGATCAGCGCGCACACGCCCACCGGGTGGAACAGCGTGTAGTTCAGGTGCGTCGGCGTCGGGTAGGTGTGGCCGTCGACCCGCGTGCACATCTCGGCGAAGTAGTAGAAGTTGTCGGCCGCGCGCGGCACCAGCTGCTTGCCCGTTTGCGCGATGACCTGGCCGCAGTCGTCGGTCTCGGTCTGCGCGATCTCGGGCACGTTCTTCGCGATCAGGTCGCCGAGCTTGCGGATCAGCCTGGCGCGCTCGGGCGCGGGCAGGCCGGCCCATTTCGGAAAGGCTTCCTTGGCGGCGGCCACGGCCGCGTTCACTTCGGCCTCGCCGCCCGAGGCGACCTCGGCCAGCACTTCCTGCGTGGCGGGGTTGACGGTCTGAAAATAGTCGCGGCCGGCGACGCTCTTGCCGTTGATGAGATGGTCGATCTGCATGGGGTCTTTCGGGTTTCAGTCGATTCGGATGTCGCGCGAGGCGATTAGCGCCTGCCACTTCTTGCGCTCCGACTGCACATAGCGGTTCATTTCGGCGGCGTCGGTGGGGCGGGCTTCCCAACCGGCGTCGAACAGTTTCTGGCGCACGGCGGCATCGTTCATGGCCTTCAGCAGATCGGCGCCGAGCTTCAGCTGGATGTCCTTCGGCGTGGCGGCGGGCGCCACCAGGCCTTGCCAGGTATAGGCCTCGACCCCGGCGAAGCCGAGTTCCTTCGCGGTCGGCACCTGCGGCAGCTGCGGCACGCGCTCGCCCGACATCGCGAGCAGCGGCACCACCTTGCCGGCCTTGACGGCGCTGATGCCGCTCGGCAGGTCGAGCATCATCAGCGGCACCTGGTTGCCCATCAGGTCCTGCAGCGCCGGGGCGCCGCCCTTGTAGGGCACGTGCAGCAGCTGCACGCCGGCCTCGCGCTGGAACAGTTCGAGCGCCAGGTGGTGCGGGCTGCCGGCACCCGGCGTCGCGATGCTGTACTTGCCCGGCGCCGCCTTGAGCGCGGCGATCAGCGCCTTGGCATCGGCAAAGCCCGCGCCCGGCGCCGCCGTGAGGATCAGCGGCGAGCGGCCCATCATGCCGAGCGCGACGAAGTCCTTCTCGGCGTCGTAGGGCAGCTTCTTGTAGAGCACCGGGTTGTAGACCAGCACGCCGTTGTCGGCCGAGAACACCGTGTAGCCGTCGCCCGGCGAACGCGCCACGTTCTCGGAGGCGATGATGGCGCTGGCGCCGGGCCGGTTGTCGACCAGCACCGGCTGGCCGATCTGCTGCGACAGCTGCGCCCCCGCGGTGCGCGCCAGGAAGTCGGTGCCGCCGCCGGCCGGATAGCCGACCACCCAGCGCACCGGCTTGGCCGGATAGCCTTGCGCGGGTGCGTCGAACGCCACCACCGATCCGGCCAGCGCGACCATGGCGGCCGCGAGCTTGAACATCTTCTTCATCATGTCTCTCTTTGCGTCTGGTTGAAAAAACAGGGGCGGCGCGCGTTCGCTCAGGCCGCGGCAATGGTGTTGACCAGCGCGCCGATCTGCGCGATCTCGGTCACGACGACGTCGCCGGGGCGGCAGTCGACCACGCCGTCGGGCGTGCCGGTCAGGATCAGGTCGCCGGGCTGCAGCGTCATGAAGCTGCTGAAGTACTCGATCAGGAAGGGCGCGTCGAAGATCATGTCCTTCGTGTTGCCCGACTGCGTGCGCTTGCCGTTGACCGTGGTGCTGAGCGCCAGCGCCATCGGGTCGGCCACGTCCTTCGCGTCGACCCGCCAGGGGCCGATCGGCGTGCAGGTGTCGCGGTTCTTCACGCGCAGGTTGGGGCGGTACCAGTTCTCGAGGTAGTCGCGGATCGCGTAGTCGTTGGCCACCGTGTAGCCGCCGATGAAGTCGTAGGCGTCGTCGCGCCTGACCTTCTTCGCGGTCTGGCCGACCACGATCACCAGCTCGCATTCGTAGTGCATGAACTGCACGTCGGCCGGCCGGTAGGTGCGCTGGCGGTGGCCGGTCAGCGTGCTCTCGCCCTTGACGAAGACCAGCGGCTCCTCGGGCGCCTTGAACGCCAGCTCTTTCGCGTGGTCGGCGTAGTTGAGCCCCAGTGCGAGGATGGTGCGCGGGCGCGGCACCGGCTGCAGCGGCGGCAGCCACGACACCGCGTCGGCCTGCAGCAGGCGGCCGTCGGCGAGGCGCAGTTGGCCATCGTCTTCCACGGCGTCGTGCACCGCGCCTTCGAACAGGATGCGCGCGTGCTTCATGCTTGCTCCTTCACCAGCGTGTTGACCAGGGTCTCGAAGCCTGGCGCACGGATCTCGATGCGGTCGCCGGGGCGCGCCAGCGGGCGGCCGGCGTCGCAGCCGAGCATCAGCACCTCGCCGTGCGAGAGCGTCATGAATTCGCCGACATCGGCCAGCAATTGCGAGGCGCTGCGCAGCGTCTGCGAGAAATCGACCGACTGCTTCAACTCGCCGTTGATGCGCACCTCGAGCGTGAACTGCGCCGGGTCGGCCACCTCCTGCGCATCGCGCATCGCCGGGCCGATGCCCAGGAAGCCGTCGACGCACTTGAACTTGACCGGCGGGCGGAAGAAGCTGGCGTGCGGGATCGACAGGTCGTTCATCAGCACGAAGCCCTCGATGTCGTTGTCGACGCCGATCACCATCGCGATGGTGGCCCCGACCTCGACCGCATCGACCTGCGCCGGCACGGTGATCGCGCTGCCATGCGGGCTCCAGGTGTTGGCGGTCTTGACGTACAGCACCGGGGCCTTCGGCGGTGCCTTGTAGGGCGGCTGGTTCATCTGCGGCGCCAGGGCGTCGAACTCCGCGCGGAAGTTCAGCAGCACGCCGTAGACGGTGCCTGTGGGGGTGTAGCTCATGGTTTCGCCGCCGGGCCGCCCCAAGGCGAAACGCGCCCCCTTGGGGGGCAGAGAGGACACGGAGTGCCGAACGTGGGGGTCATGGTTTCGCCGCCGGGCCGCCCCAAGGCGAAACGCGCCCCCTCGGGGGGCAGAGAGGACACGCAGTGCCGAACGTGGGGGTCATGGTCATGGTTGTTCCAGTGCGATGAGTTCGTCGAGCAGTTGGTAGAGCTGGGCCAGCTTCTCCTTGCCCATCGCCTCTTCCATCCACGCGTAGTGCGCCTCGATGCTGGTCGAGAGCCGCTTCACCAGCTTGCGCCCGCGCGCCGTGGCCTCGACCACGGTGCGGCGCTGGTCTTCGGGGTCGCGGCTGCGCGCGATGAGGCCGTCGCGCTCCATGCGCGCCAGCACGCCGGTCAGGCTCGGGCCGAGGATGAAGGCCTCGCGCGCCACGCGGCCGGTTTCGACCGCGCCGTGCTCGCCGAGCACGCGCAGCACGCGCCACTGCTGGTCGGACAGCGCATGCTCGCGCAGGCTCGGCCGCGTGTGGCCCATGACGGCCTCGCGCGCCTGCAGCAGCAGGCGCGGCAGGTTGCGGTGGGAGAAGGCGGTGCTGCGCATGTCCATGTTGGCCCGGATTATTTAATATATTAAATAGTCGGGTCAAGCAGGTTGGGCTGAGGGTAAACCCGTGGCTGGCGCCATGACACAAAAATGTTTCTCATTCTTGACAAATCACTAGATTTGCAAACAATGAGAAACACTTATGCCAGCGCCAAGCCCTGCACTCACTCCGCAATCCGCAGCGGCCCTGGCCGCCATAGCGGCCACCGTACGCGGGCGCCGCAAGGAGCTGGGTGTCAGTGCGGTGGCCGCGGCCGAGGCCGCTGGCCTCTCGCGCGTGACCCTGCACCGCATCGAGAAGGGTGAGCCCGCGGTCACCATCGGTGCGTACCTGAGGGTGTTGGCGGCACTCGGCCTCGAAATCACGGCCGGGCTGCCGATGCAGCAGGCTGCCGAAGCGCATCGCGCGGGCTGGCTGCCCGCGCGCATTCGCATCGCCGACTACCCCTGGCTCAAGCAACTCTCGTGGCAGGTCCATGGCCCGCAGGAGCTGACGCCGCGCGAAGCCCTCGGTATCTACGAGCGCAATTGGCGCCATGTGGACCCAGCAACGCTGTCGGCTGACGAGAAGGCTCTCGTCGATTCCTTGCGGCTGGCACTTGGGGGCGATCCGGTTGTTTGACCGACCACACCATCGCCGCATCGCGCGGGTGCTCCAGGCGCTCGACGGGCAACGACTTCGCGAGCGGGGTTGCCTGTTCGGCGGTGGCACCGCGATTGCGCTGCGCTTCGGCGAGTACCGCGAATCGCTGGACATCGACTTCCTGGTGTCGGACCTTGCGGCGTACCGCGAGCTTCGACAGGCCATGACTGCCGTCGATGGCTGGAGGGCCATCACCCGGGCGGACGCCGCTGCCGAGGTGCAGCCCGGCGAGTTGCGCGCCGATCAATACGGCATCCGCACCCGGCTGTTGGTCGAAGGCCAATCGATCAAGTTCGACATCGTGTTCGAGGCCCGAATCGCACTGGAGCCGTCCGGCCGGGCCGACGAACTGTTCGGCGTGCGCACGCTCACACCGCTGGACATGGCCGCGACCAAGCTGCTCGCCAACTCTGATCGCTGGGCCGACGATGGCGGGTTCAGCCGCGATCTGATCGACCTCGCGATGATGAAGCCCGCCTTGCCGCTGCTGCGCCGCGCGGTCGCGAAGGCTGAAGGCGCCTGTGGCGACGCCATACGCCGCGACCTGCGGCGCGCCGTCGATCGCATGGGCGAGCGCACGGGGTGGCTGGAGCGGTGCACGCACGTCATGGGCATGACCGATGCGCCAGCGCAGGTGTGGCAGCGAATCCGGGCGTTGAGGCGGGTGCTGGCTTAGGCGATGAACGCGCAGATCCGATGGAGAAAATGTTGTTCGCGTTCGCCGCGCGCCGCTGAACCGGCTCGGCGCTACGCAGGCGCCTTGCCCTTGACCGCCCAGGCCAGCGCCGCATAGGAGCGCGGGCCGTCCGCCTCGCCGTCGAGATAGGCGGACTCGACGGCTTCGCGCAGCCGGGCGTGCGCTTCCTCGTCCAGCGTGGCGACGAATTCCGCACCGGCGCCGTCCTTGCCTTCGAAGGGCGCCCAGTAGTCCGCGAACGAAGCGAACTCCATCCGGATGCTGAGCGTCGTCTCGTCGACGCCCTTGAAGCCGGCGGCGCGCCACGCCTTGGCCAGTTCGCCGGGCCGCGTCATCGGCCGCGTGAAGTTGCGCGCGCGCCGCTCCCTCGCTGCCGGGTCGAGCGCGGCAGCCGTGTCGAAGAACATGCGGTTGGAGACGAAGCCGCCCCGCACGTCCCACACGGCCGCGCCGACCACGCTCCCGGGCTTCGCGACCCGCCGCATCTCGGCGATCGCCTTGTCCGCGTCGGGAACGAAGTGCAGCAGCAGCAGCGAGAGCACGCGGTCGAAGCTCCGGTCGGGGAAGGGCAGCGCACAGGCGTCGGCCACTTCGAAGACGATGCGCGGATCCTGGTTGTGGCGCCTGGCATGCGCGATGTAGGGCTCGGCGAGGTCGACGCCACGCACTTCGCCGGCGCCGGTGCGGTGGGTCAGCGCAAAGGCCAGGTGGCCGGTGCCGCAGCCGACATCGAGCACGCGGTCGCCGTCCGCGGTGTCGACGAAGTCCAGGAAGGGCAGGGCGAGCTGACGGCTCCAGCGGCCCATGAGCTTTTCGTAGGCATCGCCGTCGCTGGCGACGAAGGTTGAAGAAGCGGTGTTCATCGGCAGTCCCCTTTGGCGCGGCAGTGCGCATCGATGGACGGTGCGTGGCGGATGCTAGGGCGCCGTGGACCGCGAAGTCAACGTGGCCGAAAGATGGGTCGCGCGCTTCATGGTCACATCCCGAGTGGCCGCTTCCGGAAGATTGCAGCGACTGCAACGGGCCCGATGCTCCTGTGGCCGCCACAGGCTACAGTCGGCCAGAAGCGGGCCCTCGACGCTCCGTGCCGGTTTACCGTGAAGTTTCGATTTTCCCTCCGCCAGCGCTGCTACAGCGAATGAAACTGCTCTATCAAACCCACTCCCCCTATGCCAGGAAGGCACTCGTCTTCGCCCACGAAGTGGGCGTCGCCGAACGCATCGAAGTCCTGCATCACGAAACGAGCCCCACTCAGCGTAACGACGAGGTGTACGCCCAGAATCCGCTAGGCAAGGTGCCCGTCCTCATGCGACAGGGACTTTCGCCAATCTTCGATTCCGATGTCATCTGCGCTTTTCTTGACACGCTGCACAATGGCCGGCGACTGATTCCGGCGGAAGGCGAAGAGCGATGGCAGGCCTTGCGGCTCCAGGCGGTCGCCCAGGGACTCGCAGAAGCTGGCATCGCGATAAGGTGGGAGACGGTCCGTCGGCCGGAGCCGCTTCGGTACGCGCCGTTGCGCGACGGCTATGTGAGCAAACTAGCAGCGAGCTATGACTGGCTGGAAGCGGAGCTTGACGTCACGTCGCCCGTGCACGTGGGCCATATTGCGCTTGCGACGGCGCTGAGTTGGCTGGAGTTCCGGGAGCTGCCATCGTTCCGGCCAGGTCGAACGCGATTGACCGCTTGGTTAGATGCTTTTGAAGCTCGACCATCGATGCTGGCGACACCTCTTTCAGGTGACACTCACGATTGAATGGTGAGGTCGCTGTGAGGACAGCACGCGGCCCACAACAGACATTCCCGGGTTTAGCCCTGGTCTCGCCTATCGCTTCGGGGCACGGGTAATGCGCAGGATGTGGTGTTCCCTGAATTCGAAGTCCGGAACATCCAGATCGGCCATCCGCAGCAGCTGCGCGTCCTGGTCCGCGTACTGCTTGATCGAGCGGCCCGCGTAGTCCCATTCACCAAAGCGGCATGGGTCGCGATAGCCGCCTTGCCACGGGCGCACCGGCGCGTAGCGGTCCGCGCCCTTGGGCACGTGTTCGACCTCGCATCCGTCGGCCGGGCCCACCAGGGAGTAGACGAAGAACGATGGACGCTCGGCCGCAATTGGACGCTGGTTCCAGGTGTAGGTGGTTTGCGCCTGAAGGTCATCGAGCATCGCATCGGTGGTTCGCACGACGGCCAGAGGTGTACGTTGGAAGGTGTAAAACTTTGGGCTGCCCTTCGGAATCTCCGCAAGGTCGATGTCCAGGTAGACCGCCTCCTTGCGTTCCTGCCCAGTCATCCAGTACACGAAGGCAACCCAGGCGCCCGTGGCGACCAGGAAGGCGATCACAAGCAGAACGCGACGTGGGGTCACTTCGTATCGAGGAAGTCAGCGACAAGACGAAGACTTTCGGACTGGATCTGAGGTCCGCGTCCATGAAAGGAATGGTCCCACACTACTCGCCTTTCTGTTCGCCCGCCATCGGCACTGATCGTCTTTGCGAGCGCTCAGGCACCATCAAATATAGTGCGCAACTGTGACGATCAAACGCGCCTGGCTCGCAGCGAGCTCGGCGTTTCGCGCGATCCGGCATGGGCTTCCGCAATCGGGCCAGAAGCAGACCTACACGGTCACCGCACAATGCGTCTCCCGCTTTTTTTAACCGGCAATGAATCTGCCGACTTTTGACCACGATGCCGCGCGCGCACTGATTAAAGAGAAAGCTGACGCACCTTTCTCGGCATTCGATATTGGCGACCGCGCGCATCGTCGGCAGGACCGGCAGCTTCACGCTGAGGCCGCCTTGCTTTTTTGTCTTGCAGCTGAACGGGCAGATGCTGAACATCATGCAAATCAGTCCAAACCCAATCAGGCGATGAACTACCTCGTACGCGCGGGCATCGCATTCAATCGTGGGGCAGAGATCTAAACCGCAGAGCCGCTACTGCGGCAGGCCATTGCCTTCGATTGCACGCCGGGCGAGAAGGTCCAGTCCTGGCGCCGGAAGCTCTGAGTCAGGCCGCCGGCCGTGCTCTGCTGTTCCAGCACCAGCACCAGCACCTTGCGCTGCCGCTTGGCCAGCGCCGCAGCGGCGGCCAAGCCGCCGATGCCCGAACCGATCACGATGGCGTCCCACATAGGGCCTCCCGCTGCCACTGGGGTGGCACAGGCACACAGCATCGCGCGGCCCCGCGACAAGCGTTTGACCCACCGCAAAGCAGGTGCTCAGGCCTTGATCGCAATCAAGGCCGCGCGGCCGAACCATCCCAGAATATCCGTTGAACGCTCCCCTCTTGACTCTCGTGGAGGTGATACATGGACGACGACATCAGAAGGAAGATCCTGGCGCTGCTGGATCAGCATCGAATCATGACAGTCGCGACGCTGCGTCCGGATGGCTGGCCGCAGGCAACGACCGTCGGCTATGTGAACGAAGGCCTGACCCTGTACTTTCTCTGCGGGCTGGACAGTCAGAAGGCAAGAAACCTGGCGCAAGATGACCGGCTCTCGCTGACGATCGATCACGACACGGCGGATTTGATGGCGATCACCGGCCTGTCGATGGCCGCTCGTGCGCGTGCGGTGGATGATCGGGCAGAAGCGGAGAAAGTCCTGCGCATGCTGCCGCTGAAATACCCCGACGCTGGGCCTCTGCCGATGAAGATGCCGGGCCCGGACGAGGTCCGCCTGTTCCGCGTCACACCCACGGTCATTTCCGTTCTCGATTACTCGAAGGGCTTCGGCCACACGGATCTCGCCCTTTGCTGATGGCGTGGGCACGTCGCAGCAGGCGAGCGAGGTGGACCGAACGAGAGATGGGATACCGATGTCAGCAAGGGCCGAGATGACGTGTGGCGAACGCTGCTTCATGCAGTGCCAAAAGACGGCTCGGATTCGGTCACAGAGGTCAGGCGATCTTGAGTCGGCGCAATTCCGGCGCCAGGCTCACGCCCCCTGCCCGCTTCATAGCCTGGTTGACGGCGGTGCGCAGCGAGCCCAGGTCCTTTTGCACCATGCGCTGCACGCATTCGAGCGCGGTGCTGCGCTCGAGCATGCCGTGGTAGGGTTCGTCGTCGTGCCCGATTGCCACGATGGCCTCGCCGTTCGCGAGGCGGTACAGCAGCAGCATCCAATGGTGGTTTTCCAGCAGGGGGCACTCGTGCTGGAGGGCCTGGGCGTAGGCCGGCGAAGCGGCGAGGGCGCGCACCGCGCTCGCGAAGGCCGCAAGGACTTCAGGTGAGGCAGTTGCATCGCCGCCCTCGCTTGCCGCAGCGATGCACGCCGCGGCACGCACGAGGTCGCTGCTCGGGCGGCCCTCGCCGCCGCCTTGCTTTTCGTGCTCTTCGTAGAGTGCCGTCAACTGCCCGGGCGCAATCGCCGCGCCGGCCAGCCAGAGGCTGCTCGTGTCCACCAGGTAAACGAAGGCGTCCACCGACTCCGGCTCGCGATCAGGGTGCAGATCCAGGCCCCAGTTCGGGCTCGGCTCATTGAGACTCGTGACGACGCCTTTCCAGAAGGCGGCTTCCGGAGCGGTGCTGCACGCGCATTGGCGCAGGAGTGCGTCGAGCCTGGGTGAGGTCAACCTGCGGCTCCTTGAGGGGTGTCGATCAAATGGTACGCCCGCACACGGCCGAACGCCCGCGCCCCACCCCGTCGGACGGGCCCATCAAGGGTTTGTTCTAGGGTTGCCGCCCGGAACGAGCGCCACGATGGGGCTTCTACGTCGAAAGCAGATACCGCGACGTCGCGAGTGCCCGCATGGGGCGGCCCTGACGGCCCGTAATCGGCCACAACCGGACGTTCATCTTCGCGGCCTGATGGCAAGGAAGGCCAACGCGCCGTCAGAACGGGGCCAGGAATCGACGTTCGCGGCTGACTTACAACACCCGCGGGCGAATTGCGGGATTGCTTCCGCGAAGCGGGTGTGCACTAACCCGCCGAGCACCAACAATCAGGCGCAGAGCGACCGCCCTTTCCAAACTTGTAGACACCATGAACCATATGCCGCTGCGAATCATTGCGTCCGCTGGGCTCGTCGTAGGCGCCGTCCTCGGATTGGCTGGCACGTTCGTCTCGTCTGCATCGCTTCGCGGACTGGCTTGGGGCCTCGATGGCGTGGCCCTCGTTGTCGCGACTGCGTTGCTGACCATTCATCACTTCCGGCGTGGACGCGACCTGATGGCTGCCGGATTCCTGGTCTTCGCCATCGGCGAAAGCCTGATTCTCTCTGGCGCTGCCATGGAGCCGATTGCCAGTATTCCTTCTTTTGGGAGCGGGGCCGGCTTGTGGGCTGCTTCGCTCGCACTCATCAGCGCGCCCAACATCATGCCCAAGCTGGTCAGGGCGGTCGGGTTCATCGCGTCGGCGTTGTTCGCGCTCGTGGCAATGGAAATCTTTGCCGGACGCCAACTCACGCCCTTGTCGGCACCGTTGCCGTTCTTCGCCTATCCATTCCTGGTCGCCACGCTGTTCGGCTGGGCGTGGTCACATCTCAAAGAGAGAACATGATTCCCGACGCACCGCCTCGCACCAATGCGTGCGGCTGAATCTTGCGTCCGGCACCTTGCGG
>NZ_JBFUHO010000084.1:0-29299 GCF_056402355.1 Variovorax sp. P4_B11 | reverse complement strand
GCGCTGCCGCCTGCGGTGCCCGCACCGCTGCCGCCGGCGGTCGCCGCGTTCGACCCACCCGCCTGACCGACGCCGCCGGTCTGACTCGCCGCCTGTTCGCCGTCGGCCCGCGACGACCCGCTGACCGCCGAGGCCACTTCGATGACCGTGCCGGGTCCGTTGCCGCCCGAAACGCTACCGGCCTGGCCCGCGGAGCCGCCCGGTCCGTTGACACTGCTCGCCGGACCCGGGTTGTAGCCAGCCGTGGCATGGGTGTTCGGCGTGTACTCGAAGCTGCCGATGTCGATGGTCTTGGCGGGGTCCGAGTACGGTGTCAGGGGGTAGAACGCCACGCCGTGGCCGTCGTAGCCTGTGGCCATGCCGCTGTAGCTGGTGGCGGACTGGCCCTGAGTCGCCCTGTTGTCCACGCTGGTGGCGGTGAGCGAGCCGCCGGCGGTCACCTTGCTGTCCCGGTTCAGCAGATGCCCATCGATGTCCATGTTGCCGCCGGCCGCCAGCCGGGCAGCCGCCGTGTGGGTGGCGACGTCGCGGGTCGTGGTCTCGGTGATCTGCCAGTCGAGGTAGCTGATGCCGACCAGCGTTTCGCTGCCGTCGGCATTGCGGTGCCACACCTGGCCCGTGAAGGGGTCGCCCCGCGTGTCGTCCTTGCTCCAGTTCTTGCCGTCCAGCGTCGACAGGTGGGTCGTCTGCTCGGTCCTGGTTTCCTGCACCACCTGCAAGTGGGTGTCGATGTTGTTGACGTTCGCCATCGCGATCGACATGTCGCCGAGCGATTCGATGGTGGCGCTTTCGTTGTTCAGGACGCTGCCCTTGCCGCTGGCGTAGCCGTTGGCATCGAGCGCGCCGCCGATGTACATGTCGCCCGCGCTGAAAATCAGTGCACCGTCGCGGTTGTTGATGCTGCCCGCGCCGATGTCCAGCGTGGAGCGCGCCGCGATGGTGGCGGCGGAGGTCGCGCCCCCGACGGTCTCGGCGACGTTGTTCAGCGTGCCCGCGCCGATGGCGACGGCATCGCCATAGATGCGGCCAGTTCCGATGTTGTTGACGGTTCCCGCGTCGATTCGCGTCTGGCCATGGCTGTCGATCAGGCCTCGGTTGTTGAGCGTCCCGGCCTGGATGATCGTGTCGACCGCGCTCATCTCGGCGTTGACGGTGTTCTCCACCACGTTGCCGCCGGCCGTCAAGGTGCCGCCCGCGAGCAGCTTGCCGTTGTTGGTCAGGTTGCCGGTGGTGACATACCTCAGCTCGCCATTGGCGCTCACCTCGCCGTTGTTCACGATGTCCTGCGTGAGCGCGATGCTCAGGTCCCGGCCCGAGGAGACGGTGCCGTCGGCGCTGAAGCGGGCGGCGTCCAGCTGGAGGGCCTTGTTCGCCGTGAGGACCCCGCCGGTGTTGGTGATGGCCAGCGTCTTGGCGTTGGGATTCGCGGCCTTCGGGTCGACGATGCGCAGCGTGTCGTTCGCCGAGATCAGGCCGTTCGTGTTGTTGACGCTGCCTCCGCTGGTGATGGTCGTGTTGACATCGGACCGGACAGCGCCCGAAGTGTTGTCGAGATCGCCGACGTTCAACGCAACATTCCGGCCTTCGATGCCTTGGTCGATGCCCTGCGTGTGGGTGTTGTCGATCACTCCTGCGGTGAGCGTCGTCGTCGCGCCGGAGCGGATCAGGCCGCCGGCGTTCCGGACGGTGCCGGCGTTCACGCTCAGGTCGCCCACCGCCTGGGTCACGCCGCCCGTGTTGTCGTAGGTCGCACCGTGCGTGTCCACGGCAACGCTCGACTGGCTGAAGACGGTTCCGCCGCTGGTGTTGGAGAAGTCTGTCGAGTTGGCGGTCAGCGCGTCCTTCGAGCCGATATAGCCGCCCGCGTTGCTCAACGCGCCGCTGGCGATATCGAGCGTGCCGGCACTGGTGATGCCACCCTTGCCGCTTGCATGGCCTGCGGCATTCGTGTTGCTCAGTGCCTGGCCGTTCGTGTTCACCGTCATGGCGCCGCCGGACTGGATCAGGCCGGCATCGTTCGCGAGCGCGCCCGAGTTCAACGCCACCGTGGTCGCGGCGGCCAGTGTGCCCTGCGCATTCGACAGGGTGTTGCCATCGGTGTTCACGGACAGCGTATCGCCAAAGACCTTGCCCGCCGTGTTGTCGAAGCCGCGGCTGGCGAGAACGACATCGCCGCCCGCTTGCATCGTCCCGCCGGCATTGACGGTGGTGCCGCTGGTGGTGACGCGCAACGCACCCTCGACCGCCGCGACGATGCCGCGCGTATTGTCCAGACTGCCGGCCGTGACCGCCGCGTCGCCGTTCGCTGCCAGCGTCCCCTCGACGTTGGACGCCGCCCCCACGACGGTGGCGACCAGGTTGCCGACGGCGGTGATGCGGCCGGCATCGTTGCGCAGGCTGCCGGCGCTCAGGGCAAGGTTTCCGCCGGCGCCGATCTCACCGCCGTTGCCGTTGTCCACCAGCCCGGTGGTGGCGAGGTCGAGGCCAGACGCGCCGGCCGCACGCAGCGTGCCGCCCTGGTTCAACAGGCTGCCCGCGGCAATCGAAACATCGCCGTTGCTGGCGATCGTGCCGCCGGCGCTGTTGTCGATGGCGCCGGCGACCGTGATGCGCGTGGCGCCGGCGCCGGTCTGGATGATCCGACCGCCGCGGTTGCCCAGGGCCGCCGCGTCGATCGTGACCTGGGCCGCCGTGGTGACGCCGCCCGCCTGGTTGAAGTCCCCGGCGCGCACGACCAGCGCACCGTTGGACGTGATCTCGCCGCCGGCTCCTGCGAAGTTGCCCGCATCGATCGTCATCGTCCCGGTGCCGGCGTGCTGCAGGTGACCCAGCGCGTTGGACAGCGCCCCGGCCTTGAGCGTCATGTCGGCGCCGTTGCTGGCGATCCGGCCACCGTCGTTCTTGAGCGTGCCGGTCGCCGCGATGTGCGTGGCCGCGGTGCCGACCTGGACGATCTCCGCGCCGTGGATGTTGGCGATATCCGCCGCATCGATGGTGATCTGCTGGGCAATGGTCGCGCCACCGTCCTGCGCATAGGTGCCGGCCCGCACGGCCAGCGCGCCATTGCTGATCACACGTCCCTGCGTGGCGCTGTACGTGCCGACGTCCAGATTCGAGGTCCCCGCGCCCGCATGCTCGATCGCGCCGGCCGAGTTCTGCAGCGTCGCGGCGCGCAGGGCCAGGTCCTGGCCGTTGGTCGCGATCCGGCCGCGGGTGTTGTCCACGGTGGCCGTGACCGCGATGTGGGTGCTGCCGTTGCCGCTTTGCACGATGGTGCCGGAACGATTGCTCAGGCTTGCGGCATCGATCCGGATCTGCTGCGCGGCCATGCTGCCGCCGTCCTGGCTGAAGTCGCCGGCCTGGACGACCAGGCTGCCGTTGCTGACGATGCTGCCCGCGTTGCCGTCGAAGCTTCCGGCGTCGAGCGCCAGGGTGCCGGTGCCGGCGTGCGCGATGGCGCCGCGGGTGTTCAGGAAGCTGCCGCCCAAGAGGCTCAGGTCGTGGCCATTGGTCGCGATCTGGCCGTCCGTGTTGTCGAAGCGCCCGGAGGCCGCGAGGCGGGTCGCGCCATCGCCCAGTTGAGTGATCTTGGCGTTGCGGTTGTCGATATCGACAGCATCGATGGTGATCTGCCGGGCCGTGAGTTCGCCCCCCGCCTGGTTGAACTCGCCTGCATGCACTGCCAACGCGCCATTGCTCGCGATGCGACCACCCGCGCCCTGGAAAGCCTGCGCGTCGATGCTCAACGTCCCGGTGCCGGCATGCTGGATCGTCCCATCCTTGTTGACCAAGGTGGTGGCGGCCAGACCCAGGTCTGCGCCGTTGCTGGCGATCGTTCCCGAAGTGTTGTCGAGCACGCCGCTGGCGGCGATGTGCGTCGCCCCCCCGCCGATCTGAACGATCTCGCCGCCGCGGTTGCCGATGCTGGCGGCGTCGATGGTGACTTGCTGCGCACTGAGCTTGCCGCCGTCCTGGTTGAACGCGCCGGACAGGCCGACGACGAGCGCGCCGTTGCTCACGACGCTGCCGCCGGCACCCTCGAAGCTGCCGCCCCTGAGCGACAGCGTGCCATTGCCGGCATGCTCGATGCTGCCGCCAGCGTTGGCAAAGGTGACAGCCTGGAGCGCCAGGTCCTGCCCGTTGCTGGCGATGCGCCCGCCGGCATTGCTCAGCGAGCCGCTGACGGCGATGGTGGTGGCGCCCGCGCCGGTCTGGACGATCTCGCCGCCGCCCGTGTTGGCGATGTTCGAGGCGTGCAGGTCCAGTTGGCCGGCATTGAGCTTTCCGCCCTGGTTGACCAAGGTCTGTGCGCCTTGGCTGTCGGCGCGGATGCTGAGCGTCCCGGCCGTGGCGACGGTGGCGCCGCTGGTCGTCACGTCGCCCTGCGTGGCGTTGATCGCGATGTTCGCGGCGCCGGTCTGGCTTCCCGAGAGATCGACGCTCGCGCCCTGGAGCGTCGCCTGGCCGGCCGCGAGGTTCTTGCCCTGGGCGACCAGGCCTCCGGTCGCCGTGACATTCAGATCGCCGGTCGTTCCGGGGCTCCCATCGGCGTTGATGCCCGCGCCGAGGACACCGGTGCGCCCGCCTTGCAGGGTGGCGGCACTGACGACGACGTTTCGTCCAGCCGTGATGCTGCCGTCATGGATGAGGGCGCCGGCGACAACGATGCTTGCATCATTGCCCGCGCGCAGCGAGCCGGTGTTGGACAGCGAGCCGGCGCGTGCGACCAGGTCGGTCGCGGCGCCGATCTGGCCCGAGTTCGTCAGCGCGTCCGTGACCGAAAGCGACGTGCCCGCCATTGCGGAGGCCACGGTTCCGAGCGTGTTGTCGAGCGACCGGCCCTGGATCGAGACGGCTTGATTGGCAAGAAGCGAGCCCGAGACGTTTTGAATCGCGCCCGCGACGCGCGCATCGAGCGCGCCGGTCGCGGAGATCGTGCCGCGCTGGTTTTTCACCATGCCGCCGACCTGTAGATTGGCGTTGCCATTGCTGGCGAGCGTTCCGTCCTGATTGAGCAGGTCGCCCGTGGTCGTGATGTCGAGACTGCCGGCATTCAGCTTGCCGCCGCTGTTTTCGAAGCTCACAACGTTGGCACTGAAACCGTTCGCGACGTGGAGCGTGCCCCCTGCATTGCTGAAGGTGGGACCGGAGACCGCGAGGCTGGAGACTTCGAGCTTGCCGCCCGCGTTCGAGACGTTGGGCGTCTGCAGTTCGATCGGTCCGCCGGCATAGACATGACCGCCGTCGTTTCGGATCGTGCCGGCCGCGGTGATGAGGCCGGGCGCGATCGGCGCCACTGGCGTGACCGCCGTGCCACCCGCACCCGCGCCCGGGTCTGCCGGACCCCCCGTGCCCGAACCCGCTCCCGCATCGCCCGTGCCGGCCCCCGCGCCGGAATTGCCCCCGCTGGAGCCGCCTCCCGCGCCTGCGCCAGAAGCATCGGCGGCTGGCTCGTAGCCGATGGTGCCGCCGTTGGTATTGACAAGCGTCGGCGCTGCGAGCGCGAGCCCGACCATGCTCGTCTGCCGAATCGTTCCGGCATTGTTCACATCGCCGGCCGCGCTCGCCAACTCGATGCGCCGGCCTTCGATGGTGCCGCCCGCGTTGGCCAGGTCGCCCTGCGTGGCGATCTTCGTCGTGCCGGCGGCCACCACCGTCCCGCTGTTCACGAAGGTGGGCGCCGTGATGACCGCAGCGCCCGCGGCCTGGATCATGCCGATGTTCTCGATCCTCCCGGAGGCCGTCACGGTCAGTTCGCCCAGGCCCATCAGCCTGCCGTCACCCGCGCCGGTCTGGATGGTTCCTGCGTTGCGGGCGCCGACGCCCGCCTCGGTGCCCATGATCCAGATCTTTTGCGCGTACATGCCGCCCAAGGCGCCGGAGTCGAAAGCGATCGGCGGGGTGGGCCCGCTGCCCGCCATCGGCACGACGTTGGCGGCGACGCCCGGCGCCCCATCGGCGCTCACCTGGTTCGCGCCCGTCACGACGCGCAGTTCTCCGCCGCCCCAGACACCGGCGTTGATCGACACCATGCGCGCATACAGCGCGGCGAATTCGGTCCCGCTGGCGTCGAGGCCGCTGCCGCTCACGTCGATGGACCCGCCGCTCACGCGATAGCTCTCGATGCCGCCGTAGGCGTTGAGCTGCGGCACGCCGGTGGTGAGCGTCGCGCGCGAGACGTTGATGAAGCCACCGCCCTGGACCTGGATGCCCGAGGGGTTCGCGATGATCACCTCGGCCTTCGGTCCCGCGACCTCCACGTAACCACGCAGGTAGCTCGGCGACGAACTGTTGACTTCGTTGAGGATGACGCGCGCGGAGCCGCTCGCCAGCCATGGATTGGCACCGATGTAGCCGCCGAGTTGCGACTGCACGGCCGTGCGGGAGTTGTTGAGGATCGCGCCCTGGGCGTTGACGTCGAACTGCCGATACACGTTGCGCGATACCCCGGCGGCCGAGGGCGTGACGATGTTCACGACGGGCACCCCGTTGGGCGCGGCCAAGACGGTCGGGCGCTGATTGCCCGGGGCGTTCGGATCGGCTGCGATCTGGGCCTGCGCGGGCGTGAGGGCCAGCAGCGCGGCTGCCGTGACACCGACCGCCCCGACCGTCGTCCCCGCCGCCTTGCCGGCACTTCGCGCGGTCTCTTGAACCGCCACCAGCATCCCTCTCGCGGCGCTGAAAATCACCCTGTATCGCAGCTTGTTCATCTTGTTTTCGGGTTCAGAAGTTGTAGTTCAGGCTGAAGCCGGCAGTGAGCTTCGCGGTGCGAAAGCCCTCGGGCTTGCTGATGGGCGCGCCGACGAAGACGTCATAGTTCAGGCCCTGGAAGACGCCGCGAATGCCGACGACGCCGCCCGCCAGTTCGTTGCCGAGCTGGAACTCGACCGAAAGACCTCCGACATGTCCGTAGTCCACGCCGGCATAGAGTTCGGCGCCCCTTCGGCCGAGCGCCCAGCCCAGGTCATTGCGGATGAGCCAGCCGCGCTCGCCCAGCAAGCTGTTCTCGCCATCGAAGCCGCGTACCGTGTAGCGCCCGCCGATGGCGAAACGGTCCTGCGGCGTGAGGGGCGTCCCGTTCCACTGCGCGCGCCAGAGTCCGCTGTAGCGGAACTGCTCGCCTGCGAGTTTGAAAGGCGCGTTCAGGCTGGCCTCGGCCGTGAACAGTTCCATGTGCGAGGTGCCGTCGCCGAAAGGTTCTTCGGGCGCTTCCTTCGATCCGAACGCGCCCGTTCCGCGGCGGTACGCCAGGGTTCCGTCCAGCGTCGCTTCGCCGATGAACTCGCGGTGATTCGCGCTGGCCTCCCAGCCACCCACGACGCGCCGCTGGACGTCGATCTCGGTGTCGTCGACGAAGTTGTGCGAAGCCCGGCGCCATGCCCGAAGCGCTGTCGTCGTCTTGCGCGAGGCATCCCTGTAGATCAGCCTCGCGAGCTTGACCTCGGCATTGCTCGACTCGCCGCTGTAGACGTAGTTCTGGCCCAGGCCTGCCACGGACTGGTGGTAGTCGTTCTGCGATGCCGTCGCGCTCAGCAACCAGTAGCCGTACGGAACGGCGTAGTGCACCGTCTGTCCGGCCGTGCCCTGCCCCTGATGGTTGAAGGCATCGTGATTCAGGCTGACATAGAAGAGGTCGTTCAGCCCGAGGGGGCCATCCCACGCGACGGTCGCACCGGCCTGTGTCTTGCCGGTGGCATCCGTTCCACCGTCGTCCAGGCTCAGGGTCGCGCGCAGTGGGCGTTTGCGCGTGTACGCGACCACCAGGTCGCTGTCGCCTGGCCGCGCGCCTGGCGCAGGGGAAGCCTCGATCTGGATGTCGGCGTCAGCGGTGGGCAGGCGCTTGAGGTTCTCCAGGCCCTGTTCGATGTCGCGCAGGTTGACGAGACGGCCCACTTGCGCCGGGATGGCGCCGCGCAGGCTGGTGGAGGTCTTGTCCTCGCCTTCTTCCCGATCCTTGAAGCGGATCGATGCAACACGACTGGGGACCAGCGTCAGGACCAATGTGCCGGCGGCAAGGTCTTGCGGGCCAACGAGCACGCGTGTGGTGACATAGCCTTGGGCGATCACGGCCTGCTGGACGCGCGCGAGGATGACGTTGACGCCTGCGGTGCCGAGGCAGCGACCCTGCCAGTCGTCGGCTGCTTCACCCGATCTCGCTGCGGCATCCAGCGCCCATTGGAAATCGTCCGCCAGTTCGCCCGAGAGCACCAGCCGATCGATGCGAAAGCACGGCCGCTCGTCCTCCGCCAAGGTTTGCGCATCGATGACCGCGGGCTTCGGCCGAGTGTCGACCGTGCGTTCCTGCTGCTCGCGCAAAGCGCGTTCGCGCTCTTGCTGGCGTTGCTCCTCGATGATCGGCCTGGGCGTGGAGGCGACTTGCGCATGCGCCGCGAACGCGGCGGCAACACCCGTCAGCAAAAGGGGCGAGAGGATGGAGGCCGAGAGTTTCGGAACGCGGCAAACAGCCGCTTTGGGCGACGCACGCCCGCGGAAAGAAAAAGTCATTGTTCTTATTGATGCGCCGAAGGACGCGGAATATGCGAAATCGCCGCGTCGATCCGAAAGCACCACCACCCTGAATTGCTCAGCCCAGACGAATGATTTCTTCGTATAAGCGAGTCGAGATTGACAAAAATTCTGTCAAGAAATGCCGGCGATTTTCTAGGGCGCCGCGCACCTCGGGAGCGGTCGCCCACCGATGCCTTGCGCACATCCGTCGGATGCCTCTCTCGGGGCAGAGGAACGGCTTTTCTTGACTGATTATTGTAGGAATGCAAGTCCGCGCGACGACATCAGATTCGTCTGGAATTCGTGCAATATCTCTCTTCTTCTTTCGAAGAAATTCACCGCGCAAGTCGCCATTCAATTGCCAAATAAACATCCACATCGATGGAAATAAGAAGATCTTCTTACCTCTCGCTCGACACAATGAGTTGGTGTCTCGAATTGCCGGTCCGCTTTGATACGGCACGCTCAACGTCTATTTGCGTTTGCACGGAGGAGCAGACATTGCCGATGCGTACGGCCCTATGTCTTCCTCCCAAAAGGCTTGTGTGGGTCTGAAGCTGACTCGAAAGAATTTCGACGCGCCAGAGCGCTCGACCGGCGCCCAGAATCACATGCGACCATCCGGCTTTCCTCCGCCATCCGTCTTCGACGGCGTCGATAAAGTGGGCTAAGCGCGCTTTCCGGCTTTGGCGGTCTTGGCGCTTTTCTTTGCGGCAGGCTTGCGCGCAGTCTTCACCATGGGCGCCATGCGCTCGTCGCCGTCGCGCGCGGAGCGCATCAGGCCGCTTTCGCTCGAGGTCATGCCCACGATCTTCGCGAGCTGGCGGCTCACGCTCACGTAGGCATGGCCGAGACGGCTGTCGAAGTACAGCGAATCGCCGCGCGCCAGGTGAACCACTTCGCCGTTCTCGAAGTGCACCTCGATCTCGCCTGACAGCACATAGGCGAACTCCTCGCCCGCATGCCGCACGAAGTCCTCGGGGCCGTGAATGCGGCGTGCATGCACCGTGCCGACGACGGGGCTCATCTGCTTTCCGGCCGCCGTGGTGCCGAGGAACTCGTAGGCGATCGAGAGTCCGCGGTACACCACGCCCTTGCCCGCACGCGTGACCACCGGCCCTTCGAGCTGCGCGGGCTTGACGCCGGCCCCCGCGAACATCGCATTCATGTCCATCTCGAGCGCACGGCCCAGCGCGGTGAAGTTCTCGTAGCCCAGCGCGAGCTGGCCGCGTTCGGCGCGCGAGATGGTGGTGATCGACACGCCAGAGCGCTCGGCCAGTTGCGCCAGCGTCCAGCCGAAGCGCTTGCGCGCAGTGCGCAGTCGATGGCCGAAAGTGGTGCGGTCCAGCTTGGGCGGCTCTTCCTTCGGCTTCGTCCCCGGCTTGGTCCCTGTGTGTGGATTCACGCGTGGCTTTCTCTTGTGATGCAGGGAGATTCTGCCAGCCCGGCGTCACGCCATCCATGCCGACCCGCATGACGCGGGCCCGGAAGTTGCGTATACGCAAATTGCGTTGACGCAAATTTCACCGATTCGGTGCCCATGGTTTTCCCTTGATAGGGTCGAATGAATTTGCGTATCCGCAAATTTCTATCTACACTTTTCGCCGATGAGTACCAGCACCCCAGCGCCCTTCGTGGCCGACTACCTCGTGATTGGCGGCGGCATCGCCGGGGCCTCGGTGGCCCACTGGCTCGCGCCCCACGCCCACGTGGTCCTGCTCGAACGCGAATCGCAGCCCGGCTACCACTCCACCGGCCGCTCCGCCGCCCTCTTCATGGAAAGCTACGGCACGCCGCAGGTGCGCGCCCTCACGAGGGCCAGCCGCGCCTTCCTCGAAGACCCGCCCGCGGGCTTCACGGAGCATCCGCTGCTCACGCCGCGCGGGGCCATGATGGTCGCGGGCAAGGCGCACATGGCCGAGCTCGAAGCCCACTGGGAGGTACTGCGCGCCATGAACACCGGCGCGTCGCGGCTGAGCGGCGAACAGGCGCGCGAGATGGTGCCGGCGCTGCGGCCCGAACAGGTGCTGGGCGCGGTGTACGAACCCGATGCGGCCGACATGGACGTGCACGCCATTCACCAGGGCTACCTGCGCGGCATGCGGCAGGCCGGCGGCAAGCTGGTGTGCGATGCGGACGTGACGGCCATCGAACGCATCGGCGACCGCTGGCGCGTGCAGGCCGGCGGCGCCGTGTACGAGGCGCCGGTGGTGCTCAACGCGGCCGGCGCCTGGGTCGACGCCATCGCCCGCATGGCGGGCGTGCAGCCGCTGGGCATCGAGCCGCGCCGGCGCTCGGCCTTCATCTTCGCGCCGCCCGAGGGCGAGAGCGTCGCGCACTGGCCCATGGTCTTCGGCGCCGACGAAGGCTGGTACATCAAGCCCGACGCCGGCATGCTGCTCGGTTCGCCGGCCAATGCCGACCCCACCGAGCCGCAGGATGTGCAGCCCGAGGAGCTCGACATCGCCATCGCCGTGCACCGCATCGAGGAAGCGACCACGCTCGCCATCCGCCGCCCCACGCGCACCTGGGCCGGGCTGCGTTCCTTCGTGGCCGACGGCGACCTGGTCGGCGGTTTCGAGCCCGGGGCGCCCGGCTTCTTCTGGGTCGCGGCGCAAGGCGGCTACGGCATCCAGACCTCGGCCGCCATGGGCGAGGCCTGCGCCGCGCTGGCACGCGGGCTGCCGCTGCCCGAGCGCATCGCGGCCTTCGGGCTCACGGCCGAGATGCTGGGCCCGCAGCGGCTGCGCGCGGCCTGCGCCTGATCGCCGGGCAAGAACAACCGCCCTCCTACCTCAACGAGAACCCACCCATGCGTGTCTTCAGTGCCTCCCTCGCCACCGAAACCAACACCTTCGGCCCGATGCCGACCAGCCTCGCCTCCTTCAAGGACCGCGGCTACTTCGCCGCCGGCAAGCATCCCGATGCGATGACGCTGTTCTCGGGCCCGCTGTGGGCCGCGCGCATGCGCGGCGCCGACAAGGGATGGCAGCTGTTCGAGGGCATGGTCGCCGGCGCGCAGCCCAGCGGCACGACCACGCGCCATGCCTACGAGACGCTGCGCGAAGAACTGCTGAACGACCTGCGCGCGGTGCTGCCGGTCGACATGGTGCTGCTCGGCCTGCACGGCGCGATGGTGGCCGACGGCTATGACGACTGCGAAGGCGATTTGCTGGCGCGCGTGCGGCAGATCGTCGGGCCCGGCGTGGTGATCGGCGCGGAGCTCGATCCGCACAACCACCTCACGCCCGCGATGGTCGCCAACGCCGACGTGATGATCTCCTTCAAGGAGTACCCGCACACCGACGTGCTCGAGCGCGGGCTGGAGCTGGTCGACATCTGCGCCGCCACCGTCGAAGGCAAGGTCAGGCCGGTGGCCGCTGTGGTCGACTGCGACATGATCGTCACGGTCCACACCTCGCGCGAGCCGGCGCGCGGCTTCGTCGAGCGCATGCAGTCGCTCGAGGGCAAGGACGGCGTGCTGTCGGTCTCGTTGACGCACGGCTTCTCATGGGGCGACGTGTCCGAGATGGGCACCAAGGTGCTGGTCTACGCCGACGGCAACCAGGCCAAGGCCGACGCGCTGGCGCGCCAGCTCGCCGACGAGCTGATCGCCATGCGCGACGGGCTCACGGTCAACTATCCGAGCATCGACGCCTCGCTCGACGAGGCGCTGGCCTTCGACGGCGGCCCCGTGGTGCTGTCCGACGGTGCCGACAACCCCGGCGGCGGCGCGGCCAGTGATTCGACCTTCATCCTGCGCCGCATGATCGAGCGCGGCATTCGCAACGCGGCCATCGGCCCCATGTGGGACCCGATCGCAGTGCGCATCGCCTTCGACGCAGGCGTGGGCGCGAAGCTCGCGATGCGCATCGGCGGCAAGATCAGCCCGCTGTCGGGCGACCCTCTGGACCTCGATTGCACCGTGAAGGCGCTGCAGCACGACCTGGTCATGACCGGCCTGGCGGGAACGCCCACGCTGATGGGTGACAGCGCGCTGGTCGAGGCCGACGGCATCGAGATCGTGCTGATCACGCTGCGCAACCAGGCGATGGGCACCGACCTGTTCACGCAGCTGGGCTGCGACCTGGCGGCCAAGAAGATCATCGTCGTGAAGTCGTCGCAGCATTTCTATGCCTCGTACGCCAAGGTCGCGAAGCATGTGATCTATGCGGGCGCGCCGGGCGCCGTGACGCTGGACCTCAGCACGCTGCCGTATCGCAAGGCCCGCCTGCCCAAGTGGCCGATCACGGCATGACCCCCAGGCTGGCCCACTTCTTTTCAGCCCTTACCGGAGAACCGACGATGAAACGACGAACGCTCGCAGCCCTTGCCACCCTGGCGCTTTCAGCCGCGTGCCTGCCGGCGCTCGCCCAGACGCCGCCCAAGACGCTGAAGGTGGTGGCGCATGCCGACCTGAAGATCCTCGACCCGACCTTCACCACGGCCTACATCTCGCGCAACTTCGGCTACATGGTCTACGACACGCTGTTCGCGCAGGACGCGAGCGGCAAGCCGCAGCCGCAGATGGTCGAGAAGTACACGAGCTCCAAGGACGGCAAGCAGTGGAGCTTCACGCTGCGCCCGGGTCTGAAGTTTTCCGACGGCAGCGCCGTGACCTCGGCCGACGCCATCGCCTCGCTGCAGCGCTGGGCCGCGCGCGACAGCATCGGCCGCGCCATGGTGGCGGGTGGCGCCGAGTGGAAGGCCGTGGATGGGCGCACCTTCACGCTCACGCTCACCGAGCCCTTCGGCCTGGTGCTCGACGGGCTGGCCAAGCCCTCCAGCTTTCCGCCGGTGATCCTGCCGGAGCGGCTGGCCAAGATGCCCGCGACCGCGCCGCTGCCCGAGGTGATCGGCTCCGGCCCCTTCATCTTCAAGCGCGACGAGTGGGTGCCGGGCAACAAGACGGTGTTCGTGCGAAACCCCGGCTACGTGCCGCGCAGCGAACCGCCGAGCGGCCTGGCCGGCAGCAAGAAGACCACCTTCGACCGCGTGGAATGGCTTTACCTGCCCGATGCCAACAGCGCCATCGCGGCACTCAAGCGCGGCGAGGTCGACCTGGTGGAGCAGGTGCCGCCCGACTACATTGCCCCCTTGCGCACCGACCCGAGCGTGAAGATCGGCTCCGGCGGCACCTACCAGGGCTTCCTGGTGATGAACCAGTTGCTGCCGCCCTTCGACAACCCGAAGGTGCGCCAGGCGCTGCTGCAGGCCGTGAGCCAGGAACGCATCGTCGCGGCCATGGGCTATCCGCTCGACATGCGCATGAGCTACTGCCAGACCTTCTTCATCTGCGGCAGCCCCAACGAGACTGCCGCGGGCGCCGAGCCCTACCGCAAGGCCGACGTGGCCAAGGCCAGGAAAATGCTCGCAGACGCCGGCTACAAGGGCGAGAAGGTCACGCTCCTGGTGCCGAGCGACGTCACCTACCTCAACGCCGAGGCGCTGATGGCCGCGCAAACCATGCGCAGCATCGGCATGAACGTCGACGCGCAGACGATGGACTGGGCTTCCATCGGCGCACGCCGCGCCAAGCGCGACGCACCGGAGGCCGGCGGCTGGAACATGTACGTCACCGTGGCCGGCGAGTTCGACGTCAATTCGCCGATCACCAACGCCTACCTGAGCGCCGCCTGCGGCAACTCCCTGCCCGGCTGGCCCTGCGACAAGCCGCTCGACGAACTGCGCAGCGCCTGGCTCAAGGAAACGGTGCCGGCCAAGCGCAAGGAAGTGCTCGACGCCTTCCAGGCCCGCGCCTACGAGGCGGTGCCGTACATCAACGCGGGCCAGTATTCGTCCGCGTATGCCGCGCGCGCCAGCCTCAAGGGCACCGACAAGCTCTGGGCCGGCATGCCGACGGTCTGGGTGCTCGACAAATAACCGGCACCACGCTGCTTCATCATGGGCTACATCCTCCGACGATTTCTCTCGACGCTGCCCGTCATGGCGGTGGTGGCCGTGGTGGTGTTCCTGCTGATTCACCTGTCGCCCGGCGACCCGGCCGCGCTGATCGCCGGCGACCTCGCCTCCGTCGAAGACATCGAGAAGCTGCGCGCCGCGCTGGGCCTGAATCTGCCGCTGTGGCAGCAGTTCGCGATCTGGCTGGGCAAGCTCTTCACCGGCGACCTCGGCACCTCGATCTTCACGCAGGTGCCGGTGACGCAGCTGCTCGGTCAGCGGCTGGAGCCCACGGTGTCGATCGCAGTGCTGACCATGGCGATCACGCTGGTGGTGGCCGTGCCGCTGGGCACGCTCGCGGCCTATCGCGCGGGCAGCTGGATCGACCGGCTGGTGATGCTGTTCGCGGTGCTCGCCTTCTCGGTGCCGGTGTTCCTGGTCGGCTACCTGCTGATCTACGCTTTCGCGATCGAGCTGCCGTGGTTTCCGGTCCAGGGCTATGTGCATTTCTCGGAAAGCCCCGGCGACTGGCTGCGCGGCCTGGTGCTTCCCTGCGTGAACCTGGCGCTGGTGTACATCGCGCTCGTGACGCGCATGACGCGCGCCACGGTGCTCGAGGTGCTGCATGAAGACTACATCCGCACCGCGCGCGCCAAGGGCCTCGGCGTGCTGCCGGTGCTGGGCCATGCGCTGCGCAACGCGGCCATTCCCATCGCCACCACGGTGGGCGTGGGCATCGCACTGCTGATCGGCGGCGTGGTGGTGACGGAGACGGTGTTCGCCATTCCGGGCGTGGGCCGACTCGTGATCGATTCGGTACAGCGCCATGACTATCCCGTGATCCAGAGCGTGCTGCTGCTGTCGGCCGGCGTGTACGTGCTGATCAACCTGCTGATCGATCTGAGCTACCGGCTCTTCGACCCGCGCATCAATTATTAGATGACCCCCAGTCTTCGCGCACTTCGTGTCGCTTCGCCAACCCCCTTCCAGGGGGCGACACCAGCGGCCCGGCAAAGCCGGTTCCGCGGTGTCTCCCGCATCGGCCGTGCAACCAAGCTGAATCATGTCCACCTTACTGCCGACGAGTGAACACCACCTGCCCGCGCCGCCCAGCGCCACGGCCAACGACGCACCCTTCGTGCTGCCGCGCTGGCGCTGGCTGCGCAAGAACCCCACGCTCATCATCGGCGCGCTGCTGCTGGCCGCGGTGGCCGCCATCTCCATCGCCGCGCCCTGGATCGCCACCTTCGACCCGCAGGACATCGACCCGCTCGCGCGCATGCAGCCGCCCTCATCCGAGCACTGGTTCGGCACCGACGCGTTGGGCCGCGACGTGTTCAGCCGCGCGGTGTGGGGCGGACGGGTGTCGATGATCGTCGGCGCCTCGGTCGCGCTGCTGGCCACCTTCTTCGGCGTGCTGACCGGCCTGTTCGCGGGCTTCGTGCGCTGGGCCGACGGGCCGGTGATGCGCGTGATGGACGGGCTGATGGCCATTCCCGGCATCCTGCTCGCCATTGCACTCATGGCGGTGACGCGCGCCAGCCTGACGACGGTGATCGTCGCCATCACCGTGCCCGAGATTCCGCGCGTGGTGCGGCTGGTGCGCTCGCTCGCGCTCACCTTGCGCGAGCAGCTCTACGTCGAGGCCGCGCACGCGGTCGGCACGCGGCTGCCGCTGATCCTGCTGCGGCATGTGCTGCCCAACATGGTGGCGCCGCTGATCGTGCAGTCGACCTTCGTGGCCGCCGCCGCGGTGCTGACCGAGGCGGCGCTGTCCTTCCTCGGCGTCGGCGTGCCTGCGCAGACACCCAGCTGGGGCAACATGATGGCCGAGGGCCGCAACTTCGTGGCGGTGGCGTTCCACATCATCCTGTACCCGGGCCTGCTGCTGGCGGCCACGGTGCTGGCCATCAACCTGCTCGGCGACGGCCTGCGCGATGCGCTCGACCCGCGCCTGGTGCGGCAACTGTGAGCGAGGCGCCATGACGATCACGATGTCCCACACCGCGCTCGCCCCCGGCGAGCCGCTGCTCGAAGTCGACGACCTGCGCACGCACTTCCACACGCTGGCGGGCGTGGTGCGCTCGGTCGATGGCGTTTCCTACACCGTGCGCGCGGGCCGCACGCTCGGCGTGGTCGGCGAATCGGGCTGCGGCAAGAGCGTGACCGCGCTGTCGATCCTGCGGCTGGTGCCGACGCCGCCCGGGCGCCACATGGGCGCCGTGCGGCTGCGCGGCACCGACCTGATGCAGCTGAGCGAGCGCGAGATGCGGCAGATCCGCGGCAACCGCATCTCGATGATCTTCCAGGAGCCGATGACCTCGCTGAACCCGGTGCTCACCGTGGGCCGGCAGATCGCCGAGACGGTGCAGCTGCACCAGAAGGCCGGCCGCGCCGATGCGATGAAGCGCGCGGTCGAGATGCTGCGCGTGGTGCAGATCCCCGAGCCCGAGCGGCGCGTGAACGAGTACCCGCACCAACTCTCGGGCGGCATGCGCCAGCGCGTCATGATCGCGCTGGCCCTGGCCTGCAACCCCGAAGTGCTGATCGCCGACGAGCCGACGACGGCGCTGGACGTGACGATCCAGGCGCAGATCCTCGATCTCATCAAGCGGCTTCAGAAGGAGCTGGGCATGGGCGTGGTGATGATCACCCACGACCTCGGCGTGGTGGCCGAGAGCTGCGACCGCGTGGTCGTGATGTATGCCGGCAGGAAGGTCGAGGAAGCCGACGTGATCGACCTGTTCGACCGGCCGCTGCATCCCTACACGCGCGCGCTGATGGCCTCGATGCCCGGATTGAATACCGCGAGCACGCGGCTCACCGAGATCCCGGGGCTGGTGCCGGCCGCGCACGAGCTGGGACGCGGCTGCGCCTTCGCGGCGCGCTGCGGCCATGCGCGCGAGCGCTGCCGCGTGGAGACGCCGCGGCTGGTGCGGCAGGGCGGCGACCATGTGGTGGCCTGCTTTGCCGTCGAGGAACAATGGGCCGATGCGGCCGGAGTGATGGCATGACGACCGCGGCCCCGCTGCTCGAGGTGCGCGATCTGCGCAAGCACTACCTCTCTCCCAAGCGCTGGCTGCGGCCCGCGAAGCCGGCGATCCAGGCGGTCGACGGCGTGTCGTTTTCGGTCGCGCGCGGCGAGACGCTCTCGCTGGTCGGCGAATCCGGCTGCGGCAAGACGACCACGGCCAAGTCGGTGCTGCGGCTGGTCGAGCCCAGCGCAGGCTCGGTGCGGCTCGACGGCGAGGAGCTGCTGACGCTCCCGGCGAACGAGATGCGCCTGCGCCGTCGCCAGCTGCAGATCATCTTCCAGGACCCGTATGCCTCGCTGAACCCGCGCCTGACGGCCGGCGACATCGTGGCCGAGCCGCTGCGCAACTTCGGCACCGACGACGCGGCCGAGCGGCGCGAGCGCGTGCAGTGGCTGTTCTCGCGCGTCGGCCTGCGGCCCGAGGCGGCGAAGAAGTTTCCGCACGAGTTCTCGGGCGGCCAGCGGCAGCGGCTGGGCATTGCGCGCGCGCTGGCGCTGAACCCGAAGCTGATCGTCTGCGACGAACCGGTGTCGGCGCTGGACGTGTCGGTGCAGGCGCAGGTGGTGAACCTGCTGATGGATCTGCAGGCCGAGTTGGGCATCGCCTACCTGTTCGTCGCGCACGACCTCGCGGTGGTGCGCCACATCAGCCATCGCGTGGCGGTGATGTACCTCGGCCACATCGTGGAGATCGCGGACCGCGACACGCTGTTCTCGACGCCGCTGCACCCCTACACCGAGATCCTGCTGTCGGCCGTGCCCGTGCCGAACCCGCGCACGCCGGCGCGCCGCATCCTGCTGCAAGGCGATCCGCCGAGCCCCGCCAATCCACCTTCGGGGTGCCGCTTTCACACGCGCTGCCCGATGGCGCAGGCCGTGTGCAAGGAGAAGACGCCCGAGCTGACCGAGCGGCCCTCGTCGTCCAACGGCGGCCACTGGGTGGCCTGCCATTTTCGTTGAAGAAGGAATCCACATGTCCGATGCTCCGACCCACTACGACCTCCTGATTCGCGGCGGCACCGTGATCGACGGCACCAAGGCGCCGCGTTTCGATGCCGACATCGGCATCCTGAACGGCCGCATCGCCGCCGTCGGCCAGCTCGCGGGCCACACGGCCGACCAGACCCTGGACGCCACGGGCCGCATCGTCGCGCCCGGCTTCATCGACTCGCACACGCACGACGACCAGGCCGTGCTGTCGCAGGCGCAGATGCCCTTCAAGGTGTCGCAGGGCGTGACCACGGTGATCGCGGGCAACTGCGGCATCAGCGCGGCGCCGCTGCGCGCCGACATGGACCTGCCGATGCCGCTGAGCCTGCTCGACTCCCCGGCCGAAGGCCGCTTCACGACCTTTGCGGCGTACCTCGACGCACTGCGCGCCACGCCCTCGTCGGTGAACGTGGCCGCCATGGTGGGCCACTCGACCCTGCGCGCCGTGGTCATGGCCGACCTCGACCGGCCCGCGAACGATACGGAGATCGCAGCCATGCAGGCGCTGGTCGAGGAAGCCATGCAGGCCGGCGCGATCGGCCTGTCGACCGGCACCTTCTACCCGCCCGCCGTGAAGGCCACGACCGAGGAGATCATCGAGGTCGGCCGCCCGCTCACGGCGCGCAAGGCACTCTACGTGACGCACATGCGCGACGAAAGCGACCGCGTGATGGAGGCGCTCGAAGAGACCTTCCACATCGGCCGCGCGCTCGACATCCCGGTGGTGGTGTCGCACCACAAGGTGCAGAACGTGCAGAACTTCGGCAAGACCAAAGTCACGCTGCCCTTCATCAAGGAAGCGATGCAGCACCAGTGCATCGGGCTCGACTGCTACCCGTACACGGCCGGCTCCACCATGATCCGCACGGACCGCGGGATGATGGAAGGCCGCGTGCTGATCGCCTCGAGCGTGCCGCACCCCGAGTGCGCGGGCCGCGACCTGAAGGACATCGCGGCCGAATGGGGCGTGTCGGGCGAGGAGGCGGCACGGCGGCTTCAGCCCGGCAGCGCGATCTATTTCATGATGGACGAGGACGACGTGCAGCGCGTCCTCGCGTTCGACGAGACCATGATCGGCTCGGACGGCATTCCGCTCGGCGAGAAGCCGCATCCGCGGCTGTGGGGCACCTTCCCGCGTGTGCTGGGCCACTACAGCCGCGACATCGGCCTGTTCCCGCTGGAGACGGCGGTGTGGAAGATGACCGGGCTCACGGCCCGCAACTTCGGCCTGCACGAGCGCGGCACGCTGAAGCCGGGCCTCCACGCCGATGTGGTGATCTTCAACGCCGCGACGGTGCGCGACACGGCGAACTACGAAACGCCGACGCGGCCGGCCGAAGGCATCGATGCGGTGATCGTGAATGGCGCCGTCACCTGGCAGCACGGCGTGCACAGCGGAGCACGCAACGGGCAGGTGATCGCGCGCAAGGACCACAAGGAAACCACATGAGCATCGAACGCTACCCGACTCCCCTGCCTGTTCCGTTCTCGAAGGCCGTGCGCGCAGGAGCCTTTCTGTTCCTCTCGGGCGTGCTCGCGATGGATGCGCAGGCCAACATCGTCGAGGGCGGCATCCAGGCGCAGACGAAGGCCGTGCTGGAACGCGTGGCCCTCACGCTCGGCGGATGCGGCGCGCGCATCAGCGACGTGGTGCGCGTCACCGTGTGGCTGGCGGACCTGGGCGAGTTCGCCGCGTGCCGTCTTCCGCTCCGAATGCCAAGGCGAACGAGTTTGCCGGCTTGATGCCACTTGAAGCCGCAGGCTTGGCGCGTATGGCGAGGTCCTGACAACGCTCAGTCCGTCGGACAGCGGACACCGGCGAGCGGCGGGTTGTGTTCATTGGCGGACGAGCGTCTGCAGCCGTGGCGCTCGCTGCTCGAAGCCGCCACAATCGCTGCACAGTCATGTTGAACAGCGACTCTTTGGAATCAGGTCATGGACACTCGCCAGATGCGTTGCATCGTCGCCGTCGCGGATGCCGGCAGCCTGACCCGGGCTGCCGAGCAGTTGGGCCAGGCCCAGCCAGCACTGACGCAGACGCTCAATCGCATCGAGCAGGAGCTGGGCGTCAAGCTCTTCGAGCGGACGCGGCGCGGCGCCCTGTTGACGGACGCAGGGCATGCCGTCGTCGAAGACTTGCGTGCCAGCCTGGCCCATGGCGATGCGGCCGCTGACCGGGCTCGCGCGATCGCGCAGGGACGGGGCGGCAGGCTGATCGTCGGATTCGTGACGCACGCCGTCTACAAGGTGCTTCCGCATGCGCTTGATCGTTTGCGTCGCGAGTACCCCCAGGTGGCGGTGGTACTGCGGGAGATGAGCAACGCCGAACAGGTGGTGGCGCTCGAGAACGGGACGATCGACGTCGCGCTGCTCCACCCCCCGGTCTCGCTGGCGGTCAAGTTGCACGAGCGTCAGCTTGGGCACGACAAGCTCATCGCGGTGGTGCCTGCGACCTATGCCCTCGCCGAGGACGGCACTGTCTCGCTGGCCGACGTTGCCGCACAGGGGTTGGTCTGGTTTCCGGAATCGCAGATGCCCGCCTTGCGCGCCGAATTGCTGGGTGTGTTCCGTCGCCGCGGCCACGACACCAGGGTGGTGCAAGACGCCAACCGAACGCTCACCGTGCTGGCTTGCGTCGCCGCCGGCCTGGGATGGTCCCTGCTGCCGGAATCGGTGCGGGCGCTCGGGCACGAGGGTGTGCGTTACGCCACCGTGCGCGACGGCGACGAGCTTCCTCGCTTCGACCTCAGTGCGCTGTGGCGGGCGCGCTCGCGCCCCACCTTGGCGGACGTGTTCGCGGACATGCTCTAGGGCCTGTTCACCCAGGCCCTAGTCGAGACGGATGTTGTTTTCCTTGGCAACGCGCGTCCACTTGGTCATTTCCACTCTTCGGAAGGTGTCCAGCTCCGCAGGCGTCGATCCGATGGTTTCTGCCCCCAACGCCACCAGACGGGCATTGACGTCCGGCTCCTTGATGACGGCTGCGAGGGCCTTCGACACCTTGTCGATGATCGGCGCGGGTGTGCCAGCCGGCGCAAAGACGGCATTCCACTCGTACATCTCGTAGCCCGGCAATCCGGACTCCGCAATCGTCGGAACATTCGGCAGCACGGCCGACCGGCTCTTGCCCGCCACGGCGACCGCACGCAGCTTCTCGCTCTTGATGTATTGCAGCGAGGAGCCCAGGCTGGCAAAGAACACCGGAACCTGCCCCGCCATCACATCGGTGAGCGCGGGTCCGCCTCCCTTGTAGGCGACATGTGTCATGTGAGTCTTGGCCATTGAATCGAACAGTTCGGCGGCCAGATGCGGCGACGAGCCGTTGCCCGACGACGCGTAGTTGACGTCGCCAGGCTTGGCCTTGGCGCGCGCGATCAGGTCGGCCACCGTGTGCACCGGATAGGCAGGATTCACCAGCAGCACGTTGGGCACCTTGACCAGCAGCGACACCGGCGCGAACGCACCCAAGGTGTCAAAGGGCATCTTGCTGTGCAGTGCGGGGTTCTGCGCGTGATTGGACGCATCCAGCATGAGCGTGTAGCCATCCGCAGGGCTCTTCGCTGCCAGATCACCGCCGATCATGCCGCCCGCGCCACCGCGATTGTCGATCACGACGGGCTGACCGAGCCGCATGGCCAGCGGGGGCGCGACGATACGCGCGACCGCATCCACGGTACCGCCCGGCGGGTAGGTCACGATCAATTTGATCGGCCGGGTGGGATAGTCCTGCGCCGCAGCCCAGCCGCCGGTGCAGAGCGTTGCGCAAACAATCAGCGCGCGGCCAAGAACTGAAAAAGTCATGTTGTCTCTCGATTGTGATTTGGGGGCTGACGGCTGGATCTTCAGCTGAAGCGAAAAAGCGCTGCGGGCGTGTCGAAAAGAATGCGTCTGCGTGCCTCCGGATCGGGAACCCATTGGTCGAGTGCCCGCCGGGCCGACGCAAAACTGGCCCGATCCCGATGCTGCGTGTTGGGCCAGTCGCTTCCCCAGACCAGGCGTTCAGGTCCGAAATGCGCAAGCAGGGCGGTCGCTGCCGTGATGGCCTGCGCTCCCTCCTCCTGATTCCAGCTTCGATAGGCAGCCGCAAGCTTGACCCACACGCGCCCGGTCGCAGCCTGGGCCAGCAGCCATTCGAATCCGCTGTGGCTCTCTTCAACATCGCAATTCGGTCGGCCGAAGTGGTCAACGACCACCTTGCAGCCTGCGAGCAGCAGCGGCTCGACGCACTGCTTGAGATCGACCGCCTCCCGATGCACTTCCACGTGCCAATCGAGCGCCTGGAGTCTTGCAAGGAAGCCGGACCAGAGATCGCCGCGCAGGTCGGGGATGGGAAGCCCGACGAGGTTCAGACGGACGCCGCGGACACCCAGTGCGTCCAACTCCTGCAACTGCTGCGCGCTCGTCGATGGATCGAGCATGACCACGCCGCGCAAACGCGCTCGCTCGCGCCGCAAGGCGTCGAGCAAGAATGAATTGTCGGTTCCGAGGAAGCTCGGCTGCACCAGAACGCCGTGCGACACGCCCTGCCTGTCGAGGAGGGAAAGGTAATCGGCAAGCGTTGCGTCGTACGCCGGGGCATGGCGCCGGCGCGGCGCCAGCGGCAGACCGCGCACGAACACATGCGCATGACTGTCGACAGCGGTGCGCGTGGCGGACGATTCAAGCATAGCGTCGCTCGAGCGCATCGAACTCATCCTTTCGCACCAGCGCCTGGCGTTCGGCAAAGGTGGCAACCAGTCCGCTCGATTCCTCGAGTTTCCCAACGCTGTGCAAGGTCTGGAGCGCCTGCGTCATCCCGCGCACGGCGCCCTGCAGGGCGGCGTTGGCGTACAGCACCAGGCCGAAGCCCATGGCGGCGAACTCGGCCGCCGTGAGCGTGGGCGTCTTGCCGCCGATCACCACGTTGACCACTTGCGGGCACGGAATCTCCGTCGGGATGCGTCGCAGGGCCGCCAGAGATTCAGGCGCTTCGACGAAGGTGATGTCTGCACCAGCCTCCGCATAGGCGACGGCCCGCGCGATGGCTTCATCGACGCCTTCCACGCCGGCAGCGTCCGTCCGTGCAATGACCAGAAAGTCGGGGTGCCGCCGCGCATCGACCGCGGCCTTGACCTTGCCCACCATCTCCTGCTGCGTGATGATGGATTTGCCCTCGAAGTGACCGCACTTCTTCGGCATCGCCTGGTCTTCGAGCTGGATTGCGTTGGCCCCGGCGCGCTCCAGGGTGCGCACCGTATGGCGTACGTTCAGGGCGTTGCCGAAGCCTGTATCGGCATCCACGACGATGGGCAGTGCCACTGCGTCGCGGATCGCGGCGGTGTGCTGGGCAATGTCCGTCAGGCCGGCAAATCCGAGATCGGGCATGCCGTAGAAAGTGTTGGTCAGGCCGGCACCGCTCAAGTACACGGCCTCGAAGCCGAGATGCTCGATCACCCGGGCCGCCAGTGCGTTGGCTGCGCCGGGAACCATCAAGCCGCGGCGCGCATCGACAAGCTGGCGCAACCGGGTACCTGGATTGATCCCGCTCATCATTCGTCCCGCATGCCGGTCGCCTTGACGACAGCGCCAAGACGAGAGCGCTCGTCGTCGACGAACTTGACGAAGGCGGCGCGTGTACCGCCGATGGGCTCGATACCGACTTTCTTGAGTCGATCGATGACTTCAGGCGTCTTCATTGCCTTGTCCACGGCATCACTCATCTTGTCGAGAATCGCGGCTGGCGTTCCGGCCGGCGCGTGGATACCTGCCCAGTGCGCGATGCGTATGTCGCCGAAGCCTTGCTCGGTGGCCGTCGAGAGTTGCGGATAGGCAGAGATCCGCGTGGTCCACGTGTCGGCCAGGGCCTTGAGCTTCCCGCTGGTGATGTAGGGCAGCGCGACGATGCTGGCCTCGGACGTCGCCTCGACCTGCTTGCCGATCACGGCGGTGATCGACTCCGAGCCGCTCTTGTACGGCACGACATCCAGCTTTGCGCCGTATTGGGTCTGCAGGATCCCGGCCACGAAGTGCGGGGTGCTCCCGGTGCCGGCAGTTGCCCAATGGAAGCCCTGGCCCGTACGCGAAGCAGCGATGAACTCCTTGAGATCCTTGTAGGGAGCATCCGCTGCCACGAGTACGACCGAGGGCGCCAGGCCGATCATGACGACCGGCGTCAGGTCGCTGTCCTTGTACGGCAGGTGCTTCTTGATCATGCTGTTCGAGATCACGCCCGCCGCGCTGACCAGGAACGTGTAGCCGTCGGGCGCCGACTTGGCAGCGATGTCGGCGCCGAGGCTGGTGGCACCACCGGGTTTGTTCTCGACGATGACGGGCTGCCCCAGCGCCTTGGATGCGCCTTCCGCGGCAACCCGTGCCATCAGATCATTGGCGCCCCCGGCCGAGAAAGGCACGATCAGCCGTATCGGCTTGACCGGCCAGGCGGGCGGGGTCTGTGCGAATGCGCAGTGGCTGGTGGCGGCGATGGCCAGTCCGCACCAGAAGCCAATGCGAAGCGTCGTTGTCATGGTGGAGGTCTCCGTCAGATTTGTAGCTCAGGGAAGAGCCAGTATCGGGAGGAGCATCTATCTTCGGAACCACCAATTCTGTTCAGTTTCGATAAGCCTTCCTTATGACGATGCGACGCGGGCATCAGGACATTCATGCGTGGCCGGGCATCCGCAGCGCCGACTTCCTCTAAGCGAGCAGTCACCGAGGATCCCAATGAAACAGTCCGCCGCCGAGCGGCCCGACCCAACGACCCAGCGCAAGGCCGCCATCGCCCGTGGCGTCGCCTTTGACCACACAGGCAAGGTCCTGGTCGAGCCGATCCCGAACTTCGACCTCGATCGCACCAGTTTCAAGACCCTCGAGGGCAATGCCGCCCGCTTCGTGATGACCACCCGGGTGGGCAAGGAGGTCCACTGGGACGCCGCTGCCGCCCAGGCAGTGCAGGCCGAGTATGCGGCCGCCCGCGCGGTGCACCCGCTCCCCGAGGTGAGCCCGGCGCTGATGTAGTTCCTGGTGAGCGAGTGCGACCTCGATGTGGAGCACGCCGACGGCTCGTTTCTACCAGCTCATCCACCTGGTGGACTTCCTCCCGGTGGCGAACTGGTCGGCACACCAGAACGACACCTCGTTCATCCTGTTCCGCGATCTTTACGACCTGCTCGAGGGGGCCGGCAAGCGAGAGGCGATCGTGGGCTACACGCCAACCTCACGCTCTCGCAAGCTGGAGGGCGAGCCGCTGGGCGCAGGCGCCTGGCTCACCACGCTGGTCCCGGTGAGTGTCAGCGAACGGGTGGCGGCCAAGTCGGTCGCCCGCTTCTCGGAGCGCATCGGGCACACCCTCGACTACCGGATCGCCTGGGCCTGATCCGACGGTAGATTCGTCCCGGCGGAGAGTGTCGATGCGTGCGTCGGATCGCTTGGTCCAAATCGCCTATTCGGCGTACTGGACTGCCCCCGACCCGCCGTCGCTGCTCATGGCCGACCGCCGAATTCCGCAACGGTCCGCTTCGTTGGAAGCTGACCGACCGCATGGCCCGAAGCTCCGATTCGCGCCATGCGGAAGCGGTATTCGCGGACGATTTCGCCCTGACTGCCCGTTTCCACCCCGACGCCGAATTCACGACGATCTCGGCGAAGGTCTCGCTCTTGGAGGTGGCCGCGCGCGATGGCTTGTGTCTGCTCGGTGCGGCGCGCAGAATCGTGCTGCCAGTTTGGAGGAATGGATCATGACGATTCCGTACTTTGTCTTGACGACCGATCAGCGCGAAGTTCCTCTGAACGTGCTTGGCACGCAAGTCACGGTGCTTGCGTCGAATGCGGCAACACAGAGCTATGGGATCACTTTTCAACAGGGGGACGAGGGAACCGGTCCGCCTCCGCATAGCCACGACTGGGACGAATCCTTCTACGTCCTCGACGGCGAGATCAGCTTTCTGTGCGACGGCCGCGCCCACACCTGTCAACCTGGAACGCTCGTGCATGTACCGCGCGGAACTGTGCACGGCTTTCAGTACGGCAAGGGTGGTGGCCGGATGCTTGAGATCACCGGGCAGAACGCCTTGGCCGCCCAAATGTTCACCGCCGTCGACCACGAGATTCCGGTGGGCTCACTCGATATTCCAAAGCTGCTGGCCGTTCTCGATCGCCACGGTGTGACTGTCGCAGCCTGAACGACACCCGAGGCTGCGTCCAGCGTCTGCCGAAACTATCGAAGCGCGCCGGGCGCTATGTCGATGCTCGCTCGAAGGTCCGCTTCTCCAGACGCCGAACTAGCGTTCCGGGCCCGTTGCTGACATACGAATCGATCGGCAGCGGACGTTCAAGCGCCTGGGAAACTTGTGAGGCTGCGACGCGCCTTCGGCGAGCCGTTCGCGTTAAACAAGCGAAGGCGGTCGCTTCACAAAGCGATCTCACCTCGCTGCCCAGAACCATGTTGTCAAAGCATGCGGCCCGTCGTCCATGCCACCGCGTATGTTGCCTGCGCATGGCGCTGCATCTCGTCCCGCGATCGCCCAGTGGGGGCGAACCCGGTTCGATCGCGGAGGCTCAGCCGGTTCAACGGAAGTGCAGCAAGGCCAAGCTGCCGGCGAGGCTGCGCAGCGTAAGCCGATGTGGGTGCGGTGCAATACCGGCCAGGCCTGCGGTTCGATGCGGCGAATCACACGATGTAATCCTGCGGTTGATCGTGACCGCCCAACCCATATTACGGGGAATCGCCCGTCGGTTCAATGGGTACGTACGGAAGCGATGCCCGCTACGATGCTACGCACGACCGCCGAGTGTCGGACGCCGGATCCACCTACTCCAGGAGACCCACAAATGGCCGATCTAATGTCCATGCTGATGGACCTGTTCTCCGCGGAGGAACCGCCGGAGGTGCTGGGCCGCCGTATCCAGCAGAGCCTGCAGGTGATCCTGGCGGGCCTCGACGGACGCGAGACCTTGTCGGAAGCAGACACCGAGACATTGCGACGCGAACTGCGCACGCTACTGAAGCTCGAAGGCATCCAGATCGCCGCCGCCGAGATCGACAAGGCGGAGCAGGTGTTGCAGTACATGCTGCGACCGAACATCGAGGAATGCCTCAACCTCTGGTTCGGCAAGTCCGAGCAGACCGACCAGGAGATCTGGACCCGCTTCGGCGCCGATGTCGCGCTGGCCGCCAAGGGCCACTACGACCACTGGGCACTCGACGTCGACCACCCGCGCCTGCTGGTGGCGCTGGTCATCATCCTCGACCAGTTCCCGCGTAACTTGTACCGCGACACGCCGCAGATGTACGCCTGCGATGCGCGTTGCCGCGACCTCGTGAAGCGCGGCCTGCGCGTCGGCGTGGCCGAGCGGCTGCGCCCGGTCGAAAGGGTCTTCCTGTGCCTGGTCCTGACCCACTCCGAGGCGCTCGACGACCAGCACCTGTGCATGGAGGAATGGGGGCGTGCGATGCTTGAACTGGCGTCCGACGACCCGCTCAACGCATTCCACGAGATCTTCCACCGCCACGTCGCCGTGATCCAGCGCTTCGGCCGCTTTCCCCACCGCAACAAGGTGCTGCAACGCGCCAACACGGCGGCCGAGAACGACTTCCTCGACAACAGCTCGTTCCGCTTCGATCTGCCGCTGGTGCGCGGCCCGGACGGCGACTTCGTCTTCGCGGGCTCGGTGAAGCGGCGCATCGTGAAGCTGCTCGACCATGAATACCGGACGCTGCTGCCGGATGTCGACGAGGCCCCGCACGGCGCCTTCGAGTTCAAGTACCTCGGGCCGGACAGGGTCTTCAGCAAGACACAGGAACAGCTCAAGAAACAGGGCTACATCCGCATCGGCGACAGCGTGCCCGACTTCCATGCCGAGACCAGCCTGGGCCCCATCGACTTCCACGCCTTCATCGGCGAGTGCTGGTGCGTGCTGTTTTCGCACCCTGCCGATTTCACGCCGGTGTGCACCACCGAGCTCGGCGTCACCGCCAAGCTGGCGCCCGAATGGAGCGCGCGCAACGCCAAGGTGATCGGCCTCAGCGTGGACAGCACCGAGGACCACGCGCGCTGGATGGTCGACATCAACGAGACCCAGAACACGACCGTCAACTTCCCGATCATCGCGGACAAGGAACGCCGCGTGTCTATGCTGTTCGGCATGCTCGATCCGACCACCTTCCGTCACGGCGAGCATCTCGGCGAGACCATGACGGTGCGCAGCGTGTTCATCATTTCGCCGGCCAAACGGGTCGAGCTGATCATCACCTACCCGGCCTTTATCGGCCGTAGCTTCGACGAGATCCTGCGCGTGCTCGATGCACTGCAACTCTCGGCCCGGCACCATGTCGCGACGCCCGCCAACTGGCACCCGGGCGACGACACGGTTGTGCTGCCGTTCATCTCGGACGAGGAAGCCGAACAGATGTTCGCTGAGCAGGGCGGCTTCCGCAAGGTGCGTCCCTATCTTCGCTACGTACGCGATCCGTCGTTGCGCATCTTCTGATTCATCAATCTGGCCAATGCACCAAATTAGTCGGCCGCGGCCGCGCGTTGTCCGACTCGGCGCGCCTCGTAGCATCGGGCCGCAGCCTGCCGACAAGGCGCTAAGCGTCCGTTCAACGCAAATTCTCAGACGACTTCGAATGACTCCTCCTGGCCGCAAGGTGCCGGACGCAAGATTCAGCCGCACGCATTGGTGCGAGGCGGTGCGTCGGGAATCATGTTCTCTCTTTGAGATGTGACCACGCCCAGCCGAACAGCGTGGCGACCAGGAATGGATAGGCGAAGAACGGCAACGGTGCCGACAAGGGCGTGAGTTGGCGTCCGGCAAAGATTTCCATTGCCACGAGCGCGAACAACGCCGACGCGATGAACCCGACCGCCCTGACCAGCTTGGGCATGATGT
>NZ_JBFUHO010000083.1:0-30038 GCF_056402355.1 Variovorax sp. P4_B11 | reverse complement strand
GAAGAACGAGCGGTTCATCGCCTTGCACATGATGTAGCTCAGGATCGCACCCGAGCTGCCCACCAGCGAGCCGGCCACGATCAGCATCGCGTTGTTCAGGCTGAAGCCGATGCCCGCGGCCGCCCAGCCCGAGTAGCTGTTGAGCATTGAGACCACCACCGGCATGTCGGCGCCGCCGATCGGGATGATGATCAGCACGCCCATCACGAAGGCCAGCAGCACCATCGCGAGGAAGGCCGCCCAGGGCGATCACCGAGCCGCTGAAGGTGATCGCGCCGATGGCCGCGCCCAGGAACAGTTCGAGCCGGTTGCCCGCTGGAATCGCGTAGCGCAGGAAACCGTCGATGATGGCCGCCCCCTCGGGCGTGTTGACGCCGACGGCAGCGGCCACCGGCGGCGGCGTGATGCCGAAGGCCCAGGGCTCGACCACCGCAGCGACCGCAATGAACACGGCCGCCAGGCCGATCATGCTGTGGAAGAAGGCCACCAGCTCGGGCATCTGCGTCATCTCGACCGTCTTGGCCCGGTAGGCGCCGTAGCCGCCGCCGACCACCACGCCCAGCAGCACCCAGGCCATGCCGATCGCCTTGCCGCCCGAGAGCTGGACGATCAGCGCCGCGGTGGTCAGCGGCACCATCGAGGCCTCGAAGGCGTTGTTGTGCGCATCGCACAAGATCTCGTGGACCGAAAAGCAGCGCCAGGTGATGGCAGTTCCCCGCATTTTTTGGCGTTCTGCTGGAATCATGCCGGGCAAGGTAAGCAGAGACTGAAGGCTCCGAATGTCCCCCATCCCAGGAGCCAACATGCCCATCATCGTCTGTGAAAACCGCGTCGGACTCAAGGCCGAAGTGAAAGCGGAGATCGCCAGCAAGGTGACGACCGCAATCCAGGAAATCATCCGGTCGCCTCTGGACCTCATCAGCGTCGTGTTCCACGATCTGGACGGGCAAAGCACCTATCGTTCCGGAAGGCCCACCACCGATACCTTGATCTTCTGCCATCTGCGGGACGGACGAAGCGATGGCGCCATTCTTTCGCTCATCAAGGAAGTGAGCGCGATATGGAGCGCCTGCACGGGTGACTCGGAGGACAACATCGAAGTCGCCGCAGCCCTCTATCCGGCAAGACACGTCGTGCGAGCTGGTGAACGCCTTCCCGAAGCGCCTCGCGTCTGAGCGCCTTTCGATGAAGCAGCACAAGACCATCATCACGTGTGCGGTCACGGGGGCGGTTCATACGCCTTCGATGTCGCCACACCTTCCGATCACGGCCGACGAGATTGCAGCGGCCGCCATCGGCGCCGCTGAGGCGGGCGCGGCCATCGTGCACCTGCATGCGCGGGATCCGGAGACGGGGAAGCCCGATCAGACGCCCGGGCGATTTGCACCCATCCTGTCTGCCATACGCCAACGGTCGGATTGCGTCATCAACCTCACGACAGGAGGCGCCCCCACGATGACGCTCGATGAGCGCTTGCGACCCGTCGTTGAGTTCGGCCCCGAGTTGGCCTCGTTGAACATGGGTTCGATCAATTTTGGTCTCTTTCCGATGTTGAGCCGCTTCAAGGAGTTCAAGAACGACTGGGAGCGGCCCTATCTCGAGGGGTCGCGAGATCGCGTGTTCAAGAACACCTTCGCAGATATCGAGCACATCTTGCGTGTCGGCCGCGACAGCGGCACACGATTCGAGTTCGAGTGCTACGACGTCGGTCATCTCTACACGCTGGCCCACTTCGTCGAGCGCGGCCTGGTCTCCGGGCCTCTGTTCGTACAGACGGTGTTCGGCGTACTGGGTGGAATCGGCACACACCCGGATGATGTACTCGCTATGAAGCGCGCTGCCGATCGTCTGTTCGGCGATCAGTACCGCTGGTCGGTGCTGGGCGTCGGACGACATCAGCTTCCGATTGCGGCGATGTCCGCAGCGATGGGCGGCAACGTCCGCATGGGTCTGGAGGACTCGCTCTGGCTGCGGCCAGGCCTGCTCGCTCGGAGTAATGCGCAGCAGGTTCTCGCAGCGCGAAATTTGATCGAGCAGCTTGGACTCGAGGTCGCCACGCCCGCCGACGCCAGGAAGATGCTCGGCCTGAAGGGCAGCCACTGCGTCAACTTCTGATGGCCATGGGGCCTCTCGAAAAAAACCGGCCGCCGCCATCGGCGAGCAACACAGGAGACATGCCATGAAAGCTTACACACAGACGACAGCAGAACTCTCTTCGCTGCGCAAGATGTTGATTGTTCTCGGTGCCGGCATCGGCGTCATGTTGGGATGCGGACCGATCATGTTCTACTCGTTCGGCGTGATGGTCAGGCCCATCGCCGAAAGCACCGGTTGGGATCGCGCCTACATTGCATCCGCAGGCGGGATGGCGGCCATCGTCTTCGGCCTCATGTCGCCCGCCGTCGGCGCCTTGCTCGATCGAATCAAGCCTCGTCGCATGGCGATGCTCGGCATTCCTGCGTTCGGCATCGGCCTCGCCCTGGTCGGACTGGTTCCTCAAAGCGCCACTGCTTTTGTCGTGACGATGGTGATCGCGGCGGTCCTGGCCACCCTGCAGCTCCCGCACGCCTACAACTACGTCATCGTCGGCACATTCAACAAGGGGCGTGGGCTCGCCTTGGGCATTGCACTGTCTTTCGCCGGCATTGGCATCGCGCTGGCCGCGCCTTACTCGGCCTATCTGGTCCGTGCCTTCGACTGGCGGGTGGCCTACATGTTGATGGGCCTGACCGTGGTGGGCATCGGCCTGCCGAACGTCTTCTGGCTCGTGCGGGATCCTCCGGTCCGGGATCCTGTTGCCCAGGCGGAAAGCAGCGGCTATACCCTGGCCGAGGCCCTGAAGGACAAACGCTTCTGGATCCTGCTGGTATCGTTCGCGCTGATCGCCGCGGCAGTCGGCGCAGCCACCGTGCATCTACCGGTCGTCCTCGGCGACCGCGGCGTCGGTGGCAAACTGGCTGCGACGGTGGTGAGCCTGGTCGGCATCGCGACCATCGTGTCACGCGTGGGATTCGGCTTTGCACTCGACCGATTCAACCCCTCGTACGTCACCGCGCTGGTCTTCCTCGGTCCGTCGGCCGGACTGCTGCTGCTGTCCGTCGACGGTGCCCCGTCGCTCGCGATGGCCGGCGCCGTCCTGATTGGTGTCGGCCTGGGCGTGGAAGTCGATGCGGTCTCGTTTCTCGGCGTGCGCGCTTTCGGCCTGAAGCATTTCGGCAAGATCTTCGGGATGTTGTTCTTTGCCATCTGCGTCGGTACAGGCATTGGCCCGGTGGCCGTCGCCTTCGTCGGCAAGCATTTCGGATACACGCCGGCGCTGTGGGTGGCTTCGGCTGCTTCGTTGGTTGCAGCGCTGCTGATCCTGGCGTTGGGATCGGATGAGTCACGGCCTTCGGAGGCGGCCGGTGCCTGGCCGCCCACCAAGGCGGCGACCTGATCAAACGAGGTGTCAGATCACGGTCGTTCTTCGATAGGTCGACGGCGTGACGCCAGTCGCGTTCTTGAAGGCCGTGCTGAAATGCTGCGCGTGGCTGAAGCCGCAGTCGAGCGCAATGTCGGTAGCGCTTCGCCGCGCCTCGGCGAGCAGCTGCTTGGCCTTGGCAATGCGCTGCTCTTGCACGTAGCGCAGAGGCGTCAAACCGGTGCTCTCCTGGAATGCGCGTATGAAGTGGCGCGGGCTCACACCCGCCACTTCGGCCAGCACCTGAATGGTGAAAGGCCTCGAGAGGTCTGCTGCAACGTATTCGGTGACGCGCCTGAGGCTGGAGGCGGCGAGCCCGCCACGACGGACCGGCCCAATCGGATGGGCGCCGCCAATACGCGCCAACACGGCCAGGGCCTGCATGGCCCAACCTTCGGCGAACAGCTCGTAAAGACTGTCGGCGTGATGCGCTTCCCTGCACAGCGCGGCAAGGCTGCGTTGCAGGTCATCGCTCTGGAAAGAGATCAGCGGCCTGTCGAAATCGATGTCAGCGTGCTGGCCGGCCACCTTCGCATCAAGAAAGACCACCGCGTAATCGCAATGCGGACCCACCTCGAACTCACCTTCGATGTACATCGAGGCAGGAAACAGCGCGAGATTCGAACGCCCCGTCACGTCGGCATGTATCTGCCGGCCATCGAGGTCAAGATGCAGCTTCGAAACGCCGTTGCGAAACCAGAAGAGCGCCAGTTGCCGTTGCCGGAACCGCCAACCGATGGCGCCTGTCGACCTGCGCCGTAGCACCTCGACGTGTGTGGATCTGGAGTCGGCGGTAAGTCCGGAGACAAGCTCACCTCCGACATCTCGGAAGTCGTCATTCCCTGTCGGAACTTGCCCATCCATGTGTGGCTTTCTTTACAAAGCTAGCTCGATCTTACGCCACGGTTAGGAACGACGCTTTCTGTTGGCTGAAGCGGTCGGTCAGGGATCTACCGGTGCGGTCGACCTGCGCTGATCACAGAGGCTGCTGCGTTGGCAGAACAGCAATCTGCGCCAGATTGACCCGCGGTGGCAGGCGTACGACGAAGCTCACGAGCTCAGCGATGTCGTCGGGCTGCAACCATTCCACCGTCTGGCGCGTGCTCTGCAGGCGTTCGCGCACCCGGCTGTCGTCGATGTGACTCTGCAGGTCCGTCTCCACGATGCCGGGCTCGAGCGTGGTCACCCGCACGTTGCGTGGGCCCAACTCGGCGCGCAAGGTGTTGCCGAAGTGCGTCACGTAGGCTTTGGAAGCGGCGTAGACCGAGAAGGTGGGAAACAGCGTGCGCGCCGCAATGGAGGCGGTGTTGATCAGGTCCGCCACGCCTTGGCTGCCGGCGGCTGCGATCAGTTGCGGAACAAAGGCGCGCACCGTGTGATTCAGACCCCGGATGTTCAGGTCCACCTGCCGATCCCAGGGTTCGGCGTCAGCCCCCTGTCACCGGCGTCGGCAGCATCACTCCCGCGTTGTTGAAGACGATGCCGGCCGAGCCGAGACTGCGCTGCACTGCATCGGCCACAGTTCGGAGTGCCGTTTCGTCGGTCACATCCACTGGGAAGGCGTGAGCGCGTCCACCAACGGCCTCGATCTCGGCTACGAGCGCCGTGAGCCTCTCGGTGCGACGTGCGAGCAGGGCCACGGTCGCCCCGCGCGCTGCCAGGGCGCGCGCGGTGTGTTGGCCGATCCCACTCGAGGCGCCGGTGATGACGGCGACACGGCCGTCCAATTCCTTCGAGGTAGTCATGCGCGCGGTCCTACTTGCGCGCCAGCGGGATCTGCAGATTGGTCGGCCGGTTCTGCTCGGAGTCGAAACCGCGGCCGTCCACATGGCGCGCGCCCCAGAACAGCAGGCTGTGCGACACGTACACGAGGTCATACTCCATGAAATTCTTGCCCGCCGTCAAGCCGAAGGGCGCGAAGCTCTTGCCGAAGATGCTCTGCGTCTGGCCGACCTCCCATTTGGCGTAGCCCTGGGCGGCGATCTGGTTGAGGACGTCGGCAAAGCCCTGCAGCATCGGCGTGACCTCGTAGGCCTCGTCGGCCACGAAGTCCACCTTCTGCGCGCCTGGCGCGATGGGGTGCTCGCCCTGCCAGTGCATGTGGCCCCTGATCTGGATCTTAGCCAGCGGCACCTTGCCGTAGGGGTCGGCCGAATTGACGATGACCAGTTCGAATCGATTGTCCGGCAGCGCCTTGAACTCGCGCTTCAGATAGAAGGGCTTGAGCGCACCATCGGGCGTCTTCTGGGCGCTGGGTCGGATTTCGGGGGCGATGCTGATCCAGTCGCCGATGACGGCCTGCCTGGTTTGTTCCATGGTCATGGGAGAAGCTCCTTGAGCGGATGAAGAGGATGCGCAGGGCATGGCGCCGCAAGCGGCCAGGGTCAGCGGCAGGATCATGGACAGAAGGGCGTGGCGACGCAATGACACGGCGGGGCTCCTTGGAGGCGTGACTATGATGATCGTCATAGTAGCAGCAATTATGATGACTGTCATAGATTTTGTGAAATCAACTCGAACGAGGGGAAGTGGGCATGGCGGGTGACGTTCGCGGTCGCATGGTCGAAGGGGCGATGGCGCTACTGGCGCGGCGCGGGTTGCAGGCCACGTCGTTTTCCGAGGTGCTGTCGGCCACGGGCGCGCCGCGCGGATCGCTGTATCACCACTTTCCGCTCGGCAAGGACCAGCTCGTGGCCGCAGCCGTCGACTGCGCGGGTGCCGTGTTGACCGATGCGATGGAGCCCGTGGCCGGCGCGCCGGCCGAGGCGGTGGTCGCGCGCTTCCTCGCGATCTGGCGTGCGGTGCTCATGCGCTCGCAGTGCGAGGCGGGTTGCGCCGTGCTGGCCGTCACGGTGGCCACCGACTCGGCGGAATTGCTCTCACATGCCACCGCCGTGTTTCGCGCCTGGCGCGAGCGGCTGGCTGATCAACTGCGCGAGGGGGGGCTTTCGCCAACGGAGGCGCGAGCGCTCGCCATGCTGCTGATCGCCTCGGTCGAAGGCGCGGTGGTGCTCAGCCGGGCCGAACAGAGCCTTGAACCCTTCGAGGCGGTGGCGCAGTACCTGATGGCCCAAGTGCGTCGGCCACCCGGCGCTGGCTGATGCTGCCAAAAAGCGCACCGGAAACGCAATGTGGCGTTCGCGCAAAGTAGCAGCAGACAACGGTTGACCCGAAGTCCAACAGCCTATCCGCGCGATCTGAGCGACTCGTCAAAGTTCGGACGCCCCTCCGGCACGGCTGCGCAAGGCCTCCAGCGACAGGATGGTGAAGCAGCCGCTATTCAATGAGATGATCTTGGCTTGAACGAGCCCTCGCAAACACTGATTGAGGCGCTGCCGGCTGCATCCTACGAAGTCTGCCATTTCCTGCTGCGACATGGGCAGCATCATATTGACGAACACGGCGTGCTTGGAGCCAAAGCGGGCGGCGAGGCGAAGAAGTAGGGCCGCAACGCGTTCTTTGAGTGATAGTGTCACATTCTCTATTGCCGCCGAGTGCCAGCCGCGCCCCCGATTGCACGCGAACTTCAGTAGTTCGGCATTGAATGCTGGATCCATGGCGGTGAGTGCATGCAACGCGACGCGATGCATGGCAATCAGAGTGACATCCGAGAATGCATCGGCGTCGTACGGCTCGGCTAATCCACCCAAAAGCGAATAGTCGCCAAACCATTCGCCGGGCCCTATGATCGATGCGACAACTTGCTGCCCAGCGACCGTTGTCGTCCGAAGACGCACGGCGCCGGATGCGATCCCGAACCATTGTTCCGATACAGTTCCTTGTCTCAGCAACTGCCGGCCAGCGGCGACGTGCCGGACGGCGGATCTCTGCATCAATGCCTGCCGGGCAGAGGCCGGCAAGCTTGCAACCCAAGGTCCTGAAACAATTGCTTCCTCTTCATCGGCAGTGAGCCCGTCGTGCACAGAACCGTTGGCGGCTTCGCTGCGTTTTCGGATAAATGCGTCTGGAACCGAGATCGGCTTGTTGTTCACTTGAGCGGTGATTTCGAACATAAATGCAGATAGAGGATCCTCCCCCTGTCTTGAAGAGCCAGCGCACAAGGCCCCTCAAAACAAGTCGACAACCGGTTCGCTGATACTCGATGCACCCGCCCTGAGCAACTGCCCTACCGCGGACAGCACTTGGTCGATGGTCTGGGTGTCGAACTCGGTGCTGCCGCACCGCTGCAACAGATCTGACACGCCAGGCAACTCGTCAAGCACGAAGCGCAGATCGCGCAACGGCGGCCGGTAGCCGGAGGCGGTACCCACGACGGCCGCCATCAGACCGGCAACCTCGATTGCCGCAAGGTACGCAGTTCCTTGCGCAAGATCTTTCCAACCGGCGATTTGGGAAGTGCATCCACGAAACTGATGTGGCGGGGCACCTTGTAGGCCGTCAGATTGGCGCGGCAATGAGCCTCGACCTGGGCGGCGGTCACTGACCCATCCCTCGGCACGACAAAGAGATGCGGCACCTCGCCCGAGCGATCGTCGGGTTCCCCGATGCACGCACACTCGAGCACCGACGGCATCATTGCGACCACCGCCTCGATTTCGTTCGGGTATACGTTGAAGCCCGACACCAGGATCATGTCCTTGAGCCGATCGACGACGTAAAGAAAGCCGTTGCCGTCCATCGTGACAACATCGCCAGTGCGAAACCAGCCGTCTTCGGTAAAAACCTTGGCACTTTCCTCCGGACGGCCCCAATAGCCGGAGAACACTTGCGGCCCCTTCACGCACAGCTCGCCCCGTTCTCCTGGCTGCACCGCGCTTCCTTCGCCACCGATCACCTGGACGTCGGTGGAAGGCATTGGCACTCCGATGCTGCCAGTCCATTCAGCGCCGCCAAGCACGTTGAACGCGACGCAGGGTGAGCATTCGGTGAGCCCGTAGCCTTCGCGGATCGGCACGCCCGTGGCCTCGTTCCAGCGCTGTGCCACAGACTCCTGGATGGTCGCGCCCGCGCCGATGACGGTCCCGGTTCCCGCAAAGTCCTCACGCGTCAGGCCACCGCTCGCGAGCAGCCCGTTGAACAGGGTGTTGACGCCGATCAGGATACTGAACGGGGCGCGCTTGAACTCCGTCAACAGCGCGCCGATGTCCCGGGGATTCACCATCAGCCGGTTGGTGCCGCCGCGCGAAACCAGCAGCAGGGCCACGTTGAGCGGGTAGATGTGATACAGCGGCAGAGGCGTCACACATGAGCAGTTGCCTGGCTCGGACACCTTGTCCAGCCAGGTCAGCATCTGCACGGCACTGGCCACCATATTGGCTTGGCTCAAGGCGGCGCCCTTGGCCACGCCTGTGGTCCCGCCCGTGTACTGGAGGAACGCGATGTCGCTTGTGTCGATATGCGGGATCGCGAAGGTCCCGGCCTCGCCGAGCGCGATAGCATGGCCGAAGGGCGTGACGCCGTCGTGCATGCCGCGCGCTCTATTCAGGGACCACTGCGTGCCAGTGAGCAGCAGTTCTTCTGCTGTGGCGTAAACCACGTGCTGCAAGTCGACCGCAGCACCGATCTGCTTGATCAGCGGCAGCGCCGCGTGCGACGCGACGATCGCGGTCGCCCCCGAGTCCTTCAGCTGGTAGGCCAACTCGCGTGCCGTATAGAGCGGGTTGACGCTCACCACGACGAGTCCCGCGCGCAGGGCGCCCGCGATCGCAACGGCGTACACGAGGCTGTTGGGCAGCATCAGCGCCACGCGGTCTCCCTGCTTCATGCCGCAGCGCTGCCAGTAGGCGGCTAAGGCGCACGACAGGCGCTCGAGCGCGCTGTAGCTCAGGCCCGCCCCCGCACAGGTGAAGGCGATGTGCTCGGGATAGCGATCAAAGCTGCGCTGCAGCAGTCCGGGCAGGGTCAGCCCGGGGTCGATGGGGGCATCCAGCGGCATGCCTTCGGGATAGCTGCGGTGCCAGGGGCGCGGTTGCATTTCGTTGTCTCCGTCGGGGGTGTTGTAGAGGAAATGGCGTGCTGGATTCAGGCGATCGCTTCGCGCACGAAGTCGAGCCGGTCCTGGCCGAAGAACATCTCGTCGCCGACGAACATGGTCGGGGCACCGAATACGCCGCGCGCGACGGCTTCGTCGGTGGTGGCACGCAATGCGGCCTTCACATCCGGACCGTTCGCTAGCGCCATCACCTCATCGATGTCGAATCCGCCGTCCCGCAACGCGGCAGCGGTCAGCGCAGGCTGGTTCAGGTCCAGCGCGTCGATCCACAGCGCCTTGAACGCCGCGCGAAGATAGTCCTGAAAACGCTCTGGCTTGTGCATTTGAATGCCCACAGCTGCGCGCATCAGCATCAGCGTGATGATCGGGAAGAAGGGGTTGTCGTTGAGCGTGACCCCGTAGCGCCTGGCGTATTGCGCAAGATCCCTGCGGGTGTAGGCACCTTTGACTGGCACAGCGGCGGGCGACGCATTGCCGGTGGCCTGGAAGACGCCGCCCAGCAGCATGGGGCGGTAGACCAGTTCCGCGCCGGCCTGCTCACAGAGGGATGGCAATTGGGTCCACGCCAGGTACGACGCGGGGCTGCCCACGTCAAAGAAGAACTCGACGCGCTGACTCATGAATGCATGTCTCTCATCGTGACAAAACGATCGTTTAGCTAACGAACGATATGTTAAGGTTTCACTTATGTCAACGGGGAAACCCTAAGCTTGGAGTCACGCATGCGCTACGCCACCAATCACAAACAAGAAACCCGCGAGAAGCTTCTAGCGAGTAGCCGAGCCATTGCCAAGAAGGGCGGCTTCACCAGCACCGGTGTCGATGCGCTGATGTCGGCCATCGGGCTCACGGGCGGGGCGTTCTACAGCCACTTCGGTTCCAAGGGTGAATTGTTCGCGGCCATCGTCGAGCGCGAAATGGACAACAGCTCGGACATGCTTGCCGGCACCGAGGACTCGCCGCCCGACCATGTCGCTAAATGTCTGCGCAGCTACCTCAGCAGCGCCCACGCGCTGCACCCCGAGACGGGCTGCGTGTTGCCGGCACTCGGCGCCGAGATCTCCCGTTCGGAGCCGCCCGTGCGCGCCGCAGTCGAGCGTTCGCTCAAAAGGCTGCACAAGAGTTGGAGCGGCCGACTCGACAACGACGGCGATGCTGCCTGGGCCGTCATGGCGCAGTGCATTGGCGCGATCTTGATGGCGCGCGTCGTCGAGAGCGAACGCACGCGGCAAGAGATCCTGGCGTCAACCCGGCGCTCGATCGATAAGAACTACCTCTCCCAAAGCACCTGACGCGTCACGCGAATGCCTCCCCGCGGGGCCGCCGGGTTGACAGGCCGGCGTGGGTCGCTTAACGTTCATGACTTAACGAACGTTTTCCAAAAGGAGACCCCATGACCTCAAACACGTCCGGCGCCAGGGTGGCGCTGGTGATCGGCGCCGGCGATTCAACCGGCGGCGCCATTGCCAAGCGCTTTGCTGGGGAGGGATTCATCGCCTGCGTCACTCGGCGCGACGAGGAAAAGCTCCAGCCGCTGGTGCAGAGCATTCGCGAAGCGGGTGGCCAAGCCCACGCGTTCGCATCCGACGCGCGCAAGGAAGAGGAAGTGATCGCGCTGTTCGAGAAAATCGAGCGCGAAATCGGCACCGTCGAAGTGCTGGTCTTCAATATCGGTGCCAATGTCCCGTCGCCAGTCGTCGAGGAAACGGCGCGCAAGTATTTCAAGATCTGGGAGATGGCCTGCTTCAGTGGTTTTCTCAACGCGCGCGAAGCGGCAAAGCGCATGAGCGAGCGCGGACGCGGCACGATCCTCTTCACGGGTGCAACTGCTGCGCTGCGCGGTTCGGCCACCTTCGCGGCCTTCGCCGGCGCCAAGCACGCGTTGCGCGCGTTGGCCCAGAGCATGGCGCGCGAACTGGGGCCGAAGAACATCCACGTGGCCCACGTCGTGGTGGACGGCTCCATCGACACCGAATTCATCCGCACCAACTTCCCCGAGAAATACGCGACAAAGGACCAGGACGGCATCCTGAACCCTGACCACATCGCCGACAACTATTGGCATCTGCACACGCAGCCGCGCGATGCGTGGACTTTCGAGCTCGACCTGCGCCCCTGGAGCGAGCGGTGGTGAGCACGATGGCAGCGCAACCATATCCTCATCTGCTCGCGCCCCTGGACCTGGGCTTCACCACGCTCAAGAACCGGGTCTTGATGGGCTCGATGCACACAGGCCTCGAAGACGACGAAACGCTCGAGAAGCTGGCAGCGTATTTTGCCGAGCGCGCTCGCGGCGGCGTGGGCCTGATCGTTACCGGCGGCTTCGCGCCGAACGAGGCCGGAACGCCGATGGCAGGTGCGGGCACGATGACAAGCGCGCGAGACGCCGAGCGCCACCGGCCCGTTACCCGCGCCGTGCATGACGAAGGCGGCAAGATCGCGCTGCAGATTCTGCACACCGGCCGCTATGCCATGCACCGCAACGGCGTGGCACCCTCGGCGCTGCATTCACCGATCTCGCCCTACCCGCCGACGGCTCTGACGCTGGCTGGCATCGAACAGGAGATCCAAGATTTCGTGCGCTGCGCCGTGCTTGCGCGCGATGCCGGCTACGACGGCGTCGAGATCATGGGGTCCGAGGGTTACTTCATCAACCAGTTCATTGCGGCAGCCACCAATCGGCGAACCGACGACTGGGGCGGCTCCTATGCCAACCGCATGCGGCTGCCGGTCGAGATCGTGCGGCGCACGCGCGAAGCCGTCGGACTCGACTTCATCCTGATCTACCGCCTGTCGATGATCGACCTGGTGCCCGGCGGCAGCAGTTGGGATGAAGTGGTGTTGCTGGCCAAGGCGATCGAAGCTGCCGGCGCCACGATCATCAACACAGGCATCGGCTGGCACGAGGCGCGCGTACCCACCATCGCAACCAGCGTGCCGCGCGGCGCGTTCGCGTGGATCACGCAGAAGATGAAGCAGGAAGTCGGTATCCCGCTCGTCACATCGAACCGGATCAACACGCCCGAGGTGGCGGAAAAGTTGCTCGCCGACGGTTTCGCCGACATGGTGTCATTGGCGCGGCCCATGCTGGCCGACCCGGACTTCGTGCGCAAGGCCGCGGCTGGGCGCCCGGAGCAGATCAACATCTGCATCGCTTGCAACCAGGCCTGCCTGGACCACATCTTCGTGGAAAAGGTGGCTAGCTGCCTCGTCAATCCGCGCGCCTGCCACGAGACCGAGCTCAACTACCTGCCGACACCGAAGAAGCGGCGTTTCGCGGTGATTGGCGCGGGGCCCGCGGGCATCTCGGCCGCTACGGTCCTGGCCGAACGAGGCCATGAGGTCGATCTGTTCGACGCGGCCGACGAAATCGGTGGCCAGCTCAACATGGCCAAGGTGGTGCCGGGTAAGGAGGAGTTTCATGGCATGGTTGGATACTTCCAGCAGCGCGTGGCATCCACCGGCGTGCGATTGCACCTGGGCACGCACGTCAGCGCTCAGCAACTTATCGAAGGAGGCTACGACGAGGTGATCGTGGCCACCGGCGTTGTCCCGCGTACGCCCGACATTCCGGGGATCGACCATCCCAAGGTGCTCAGCTACATCGACGTCCTGCGCCATCGCAAGCCGGTGGGTAAGCGCGTAGCGGTGATCGGTGCCGGCGGCATCGGTTTCGACGTGGCGGAATTTCTGGTAGACGATGGCCACTCAGCCACGCTCGATGCTCGGAAGTGGCTGGCCGAGTGGGGCGTCGGCGATCCCGCCTCGGCACGTGGCGGCATTGAGGGCGTGGTGCCACACATCACACCACCGGCGCGCGAGGTCTTCCTTCTGCAGCGCAGCGCAACCAAGGCCGGTGCCCGCTTGGGCAAGACCACGGGTTGGATCCATCGCGCCTCGCTCAAGATGAAGCGCGTGACGACCGTCGAGGGCGTGAACTACGAACGCATCGGCGACGAAGGCCTGCTGCTGAGCTACGGCGAAGCGCGGGAAAACGCCAGCTGGCTGCCGGTCGACACCATCGTGCTGTGCACCGGCCAGGAGCCGCTGCGCGAGCTGGTCGGACCGCTCCAGGCCGCGGGCGTCGTGACACATCTCATCGGTGGGGCCGATGTGGCGTCCGAGCTCGACGCCAAGCGCGCGATCAACCAGGCAAGCCGGCTGGCCGCAACGCTCTGAGCCGGCTCAATCGGTATACATCGCGTCAATGAGCGGGGCGTAGACCCGCTCGATGACGTGCCGTCGAAGCCGCAGCGTCGGTGCCAGCTCCTCGTCGTCTTCGGCGAGCTGGCGTTCGATGATTCGGAACTCGCGCACCCGATGCGTCGCCGGAAGACGCGCATTGGCCGTGGCCACCTCGGCGTCGATGAGCCGCACCACTTGCGGATGGCGCACCAAGCTGGCGTAGTCGGTAAACGGAAGCTGCCGCTCCTGGGCATAGCGGCCCACGCTCTCTTCATCGAGCGCCACGATGCTGACGCAATAGGGACGCGCCTCGCCGAAGACCAGCGCATCGGCCACATAGAAGCTGCGCTTGATTTCGCTCTCGATGACGCCGGGCGCGACCCACTCGCCCGAGGCGGTGAAGCGATCGGCCATCCGGCCCAGCACGCGCAACCGCCCGCCGGGCTCCTGCACGCCGAAGTCACCGGTGGCCAGCCAGCCGTCGGCGTTCGTCACCGGCGCGACGGGGTCCGGCCTGCGTGCGTTCCAACCCTCGGCCATCAGCCCACCACGCACCAGGACCTGTCCATCGGCGTCCACGCGCAGCCGCGCAAGCGCACTGCCTGCAATCGCCGCATCGACCGCGCCGGTCGGCACGATCGCACAGAACCCCGCGGTCTGGGCCAGGCCATAGGATTCGAACATCGGCACGCCAATGGCCGCATACCAATCCAGCAATGCCCCGGCAATGGGTGCTCCGCCGGTGATCGCCATGCGCATGTTCTGCAGGCCGAGCGAGCGGCGCACGTTGTGCAGCGTCACGTTGGTGAACCCGCCGCCGCGACGGGCGGCTCGGCGTGCGAGCGCCCGGCGATAGGCGGACCGTGCAAAGGGAATGGATTCGCGTATCGAGAGCTCGGTGCGGGTGTGCAGGCGCTCCCAGAAATGCGGCGTGGCGAAGATGAGTTGCGGCGCGACTTCCTGCAGGTCATTGAGCACCGTGTCGCGACCTTCGGGAAAGTGCACGATACAGCCGGTCGCGAGTGCCGCGCCGAGGGTCAGCATTCGCTCCCCCGCATGTGCGAGGGACACCAGCGACAGCGTGCGCTCATCCGCTTCCAGCTTCAGCCATTGGGGCGCGACCCGCATCTGCTGCAGGGCCCCGTACTGAGTGATGGCTGCGCCCGTCGCCGGGCCTGTGCTGCCGGCGGAGTACGCCAAAATGCCGATCTGCCCCGGCAGGCCAGCGTCGACCGCATCCTTGAACACCTTGGCGCGGGTCGATGACAACGCCTCGCCGTGCGCCAGCAGTGCGTCATACCGCAGCACGCCGGGATCGTCGAGATTGCGCAGCCCTCGCCCGTCCATGACAACAACAAGGCGCAGCGCCGGACACAGCGCGCGCACCTCCAGCAGCTTGCTCAATTGAATCGCACCATCGACCACAACGACCCGCGATCGGGCGTCGATCAGTACATGTGCCAGTTCGGCGGCTGAACTTCCCGGATAGATGCCATGGCTGATGAAACCCATGGCCTGCGCAGCGAGATCGACAATGAGCCATTCGGCCCGGTTGTCCGCTAGTATCGAAACCACCTCGCCCGGCTGTACACCCGTGTCTGCTAGCGCGAGGCCGATGGCGCGTGATTGCGCATACCAGCCTGCCCAGGTGACGGTGGTCCACAAGCCTCGGCGCTTCTGCCGCAGCACGGGCCGCTCGCCGCCCTCGCAGCAACGGTCACGCCACCACTGCGGCACGGTGGAGGACGGGAGTTGCGCCATCACAGACTCGTCTTGGCCGGGTCGATCACTTCGGATCGGCCGACCCACTGGCCTTTCTCCACCTGCTCGACGCGGATCCACTCGGGATCGGCGTGGTTGTTGACGAAGCGTTGGGTGTCGTAGGAGGCCATGCCCTTGAACCTCGAAGCCTGCAGCGCCTTGGCCAGCTTATCCACGGTGAGATCGCGCCCCGCATTGCCGACTTCCTGCAGGAACCAGTCGGTGTAGTCATAGAACGCCATCGCGACGTCGTCCGGCTCTGTCTTGAAGCGACGGCGGTAGCTCTCGGTCCAGGCCTTGTCCTTGGCGCTCAGCTGCTCGGGCGTATTGATCTTCCAGCTGCCAATACCGTACAGCCCTTCCACCGAAGTCTTGCCAATCGCCACTGTGAGGCCGGCGCGTCCCGGACTCGCGGTCAACACCTTCACGTCGGCCCAGCCGAGTTTCTTGACTTCGGCCGACACTGCGATGGTCTCGCGCGTCGTGGTGGCGCCAACGATCAGGTCGACGCCTGCGGCCTTCATGCGAGAGACCTGCGACGAGAAGTCGATGTCGCCGACCTTGTAGCTGGCCTCCGCCGCCAGCGTCATGCCCTTGGCATCCAGCGCGGTCCTGACGCCCTTGGCGACCAGGTCGCCGAACGGACCTTCCTGGTAGATCAGGCCGACCTTCCTGCTCCCCAGCTTCGCGACTGCCCATCGCACGCCCGCGGCCGTGGTGCTGTCGTAGTTGAGGTTGGTCGTGAAGAGCAGCGGCGCATTGCCGGCGGTGGCGCGGATGAGCGCCGAGGCGCCGTAGGGTGCGAAGCACAGCACGCCGGCATCGAGCACGCGCTTGATCGTCGCCACGTTGGCGCCTGAACCGAAAGGACACAGCATCGCGAAGATCTCGTCTTTGCGCAGCAGCTTGTCCACCGCGCGCACGGCCTGGGCCGGCTGGCTGGCGTTGTCCTCGATCACGAAGCGGATCTTGCGGCCGTGGATGCCGCCGGCCTCGTTGGCCTCGGCGATGCGCATCTCCATGCCGTTGCGGATCGGCGGCATGGCAACCGCCACCGGCCCCGAGAGGTCCAGGTGGGTTCCCAGCACTATCTCCTTGTCGCCGATGCCGGATGCGCGCGCCGGCATGGACAAGAGCGCGGGCGCCAGGCCCGCAAGGGCACCAGACAGGACGGTACGTCGACGAATGCTCATTTCAAGTCTCCTTCATTGGATGGATCGATCGGTGCGCAGCTCAGCGCCAGCTCTTGCGCCGGTTTAGCCGGCGGATGCCGGCGGGCGCGGTCTCGGCGCTCTTCGGTGCGGCCGCGCCCAGGTAAAATTCCTTGACGTCGGCCTTGTTCGCGAGGTTCTCGCAGGTGTCCGCGGCCACCACGCGGCCCAGCTCGACAACATAGCCGTCGTCCGCAGTCGCGAGCGCGATGGCAGCGTTCTGTTCGACCACCAGCACCGCCGTGCCCGTTTCGCGGTTGATCTGCCGCACGATGGCGAATATCTCCTTGGTCAGCAGCGGCGAGAGGCCGAGCGAGGGCTCGTCGAGCAGCAACAGCTTCGGCTTGCTCATGTAGGCGCGGCCGATGGCCACCATCTGCTGTTCGCCGCCCGACAGCAAGCCCGCGTGCTGGTCCCTGCGCTCCTTCAGTCGCGGGAACCATTGGTAGACGCGTTCGATGTCACGCGCCACCTGCGAGTCGCGGCGGCTGCGCGCAAAGGCGCCCATCGCGAGGTTCTCGGCCACGGTCAGGAAGGGGAAAAGCTGCCGGCCTTCCGGCACCAGCACCACGCCGCGCCGGCAAACCTCGTCGGCGTCCTTGCCGTGAATCGGCTCGCCCACGAACTCGATGCTGCCCTTGGAAGGGTCGATCACGCCGGCGATCGTATTGAGCAGCGTCGTCTTGCCGGCGCCGTTGGCGCCGAGCACGGCGACGATGCGCCCGGCATTCACCTGCAGGCTGACCCCGCGGATGGCGTTGACGGGTCCGTACCAGGTCTCGATGCTGGAAACCGAAAGCAGCGCGGTCATTCAGGCTCCCAGGTAGGCGGTGATGACGCGCGGATCGCTCTGCACCTCGGCGGCCGTACCGATGGTCAGTACCTGGCCCTGGTCCATCACCAGCACGCGATCCGCCACAGCCGAAACCAGCGACATGTCGTGTTCCACCATCACCACGGTGATGCCCAGCTCTTGCTGGATGTCCTCGATCCAGTAGCCGAGTTCATGCGTCTCTTCCGGATTGAGGCCAGACGCTGGTTCGTCGAGCAGGAGCAGCTTCGGTTCAGCCGCCAGCGCGCGGCCAAGCTCCACCACCTTGCGCACGCCGTAGGGCAGCCCCGCGACCAGGTGGCTGCGGTACGGTGCCAGGCCGAGCAACTCGATCACGTCCTCGGCGCGATCACGCGTGATCGCTTCTGCGCGCTTCACTGACGGCAAATTGATGAGCTGCGCCAGGAAGTTGCCGTGCGGCGCACGATGCCGTCCGAGCAGCAAGTTGTCGAGCACTGTCGCACCTTCGAACAACTCGATGTTCTGGAACGTGCGCGCCACGCCGTGGCGTACGACGTCGTGGCGGGCGACGCGGCCTATGGACGTTCCCTCTATCCGCACGTCCCCACCGCTCGACTCGAAGACACGGGTGATCAGATTGAAGAGCGAGGTCTTGCCCGCGCCGTTCGGTCCGATGATCGCAAAGACCTCGCCGCGCGCGACCTGGAAACTCACGTCGCGGACCGCCTTGACGCCGCCAAAGGAAAGGCTCAATTGATCGACTTCGAAGAAGGGCTTGCTCACCGGTAGCGCTCCGACTGCATGTAGGCCTTGGTGCGGCGGAAAGTGCCTTTTCGGTAGAGCGGGAAGCTCGTCGCGAAGGCCTTGAACTTGAGCCACCGGCCGTTCAAACCGCGCGGCTCGAGCAACACGAAGAGCGTGAGCACCGCACCGTAGACGAAGAGCTCGAGCCCGAATGAACTGCCGAGGCGCGCAGGCAGCCAAGGTTTGATCCACGAGATGAACGACGGCAACAGCCCAATCAGCACCGCGCCGAAGATTGCGCCGCGGAGGCTGCCGAGTCCGCCGATGAATACCATCAACACCAACTGCAGCGAGAGGGACAGCCCGAAGCCTTCGGGCGTGATGAACTGGTTCTGGTGCGCAAGCAGCCCGCCAGCCACGCCCGAGATGGCTGCCGACATCACGAAGGCCAGCACCTTGTACCTCGACACCGCGATACCGAGCCCGTGCGCGGCGGCTTCGGAATCCCGCACGCCGATCAGCGCGCGGCCGATCGACGAGCGCATCAGGTTGAGCAGGCCCAGCAACACCAGCACCAGCACGACGAGGCACAGGAAATAGAAGGCGCGCGTTCCGCCCAGGCTGAGGCCGAAGATTGTCGGGTCGGGCACCGCCAGCCCACTGTGGCCGCCGGTGAGCGACTTCCAGCGGCCAATGGCGTGCTCCGTGACGATGGCGAATGCAAGCGTCACCATCGCGAGGTGCAGACCCGAGACGCGGATCGCGGGCAGGCCGATCAACAGCCCCGCCAGGCCGGATGCCGCGCCGGCCAGCAACAGCGAGACCACGAGCGGCACGCCCTGCGCCAGCAGCAGCGCATGGACGTACGCGCCGATGGCGACGAACGCCGCCTGCCCCAGCGAAACCTGCCCGGTGAAGCCGATCAGCACCATCAACCCCAGGCTGGCGATGCTCATGATCAGGATGAAGGTGATCTCGCCGACGTAGAAGGCGGGAAGCGCGAATGGCAGTGCGAGCAGCAGCAGCGCCATGGCGGCGACGCCGCCCCACTGGCGCGGCCCGCGGACCAGCGCGCGACCCTGTCCGTAGTCGGTGTTGTAGGTCACCGCCATGTCAGACCCTTCGCCCGTGGCTCTCGCCGAGCAAGCCGTGCGGGCGCAGGATCAGCACACCGATGAGCACCAGGTAGGGCATCACGTCCTTGAAGCCGTCGGGCAGGTAGACGCCCGAGAACTGCTCGACCAGCCCCAGCAGCAGCCCGCCCACGATGGCGCCCGGCACGCTGCCGAAGCCGCCCAGCACCAGCGCGGCGAGTGCCTTCAGCATGACGAACCAGAGCCCCAGGTCCACCAGCGTGATCGGCGCCAGCAGAAGGCCGCACAGCGCTGCGATGCCACCGGAGATGGCCCACACCAGCGAGTTGAGCCGCTTGACCCGCACGCCCGAGAGATACGCGGCCAGCTGATTCTGCGAGGCTGCCTGCACCGCCACGCCGAGCGAGGTGCGGCGCAGGAAAAAGAACAACAGCGCCGTGACCATCAGCGCGGCGGCCAGGATCACGAGATTGAGCTCGCCCACAACCAGCCCGCCGAAGCGCAGCGTCTGGTCGGTCCAGGGTGTCGCGTAGGTGCGGGACTCCGGGCCGAACATCATGCTGACCGCACCGCGGATCATGAAGCCGATGCCAATGGTGAGCATCACGCCGGCGAACTGCGGCTGACCGACGATGCGCCGCATGATGCGGGCTTCCAGTGCGTAGCAGAAGAGCGCGCCGACAGCCACTACGCACGGCAGCGCGATCCAGAACGAGAAGCCGCCGTCTGCGATCAACCACCACCCGAGGAATGCCGACAGCATGACGATGTCGCCATGCGCGAAGTTCAGTACTTCGGTGGCTTTGTAGCTGAGAACCAGACCGAGCGCGACCAAGCTATAGATCGCACCGATCGAAATGCCTTGCAGCGCGAGCTGCGCCACTTGGGTCGATACCTCATCCATGTCGTTGTCTCATTGGCTTCATATCGTTTGGTTAACGATCGTTCATTACGAATGTCGAATATAGCGAGCGGGTGTTCGGGGGTCAACGGCCTGAACGCGCTGAACACTAGTGGAATGCCCTAAGAGCCAAGAGTCTCGACATCGCGCCTCGATTGCTGCTTAGTCATCAGAGCCGATGGCACGGTCTTGAGCCTGCGGGCAGCGAACTCGAACAGCGACTGGAAGCTGTAGGCGTACGAATCGCAGGTGTGCGCACCGGCGGCACGATGGCGAGCCAGGTACTCGCGCAGAAAGGGGGCTCGGCTGGCCCCGTCGATCACCGTTGCCGCGCGGGATGTGTCGTTCTCGACGGTCGGCGGCGAACGCAGCAAAGCTGCGCAGCAGGTACCGCGCGTGGCCTCATTGAGAACCGGCCCGTGAACCGATTCGCATGGAACCGAAGCGATGTCAGATGAAACGGAGTCAGGAACCGCAGCCGCCCGCCGCTTCGCCGTCTGCCGCACCGCAGAGGTCGAGCACATTCGCGCCCGTGCGCTCATCGGTCTGCCGCTGGAGGGGCTGAGGGTGCACCGTGATCGTCAGCTCCATGGAGCCGGTGCCGACCTCCAGCGCAAGCAGGTGCCCGCCGTAGGCGGCGAAGCTGCTGTCGCATGCCACGGCGTGCAGGTGGGGGAGCGGCTTGCCGTCCTTCCAGGCGAGGCTTCCCACCAGGCTGCCGATCTCGACGTTGTCGAAGCGACGCGGATTGAACCTGCGCTGCCGGGCGTCCCAGAAGCCGAAGGTCGCGTGGCCGAAGCCGAGGCCCACGAGGCTCGCGCTCGGGATGTTCATGCCGCGTGTCAGCTCGATCAGGTTCGCAAAGACATCGTCTCCTTGCCGCAGGACCATGAGGTAGCCGGTGTTCGTGCGGATGAACCGCGTGGCATCTGATGCTGTCATTCGATCGTCCAGTGAGAAGACGGGGGGCCGGTCACTATAGGTGACATCCGCGCGTGCCTCGGGGGCGACGGGATTTGCCCCCGGATCGGCACGCACAGCGGAAAGTCTGATATCTCGATTTGAATCTATGACGGGGCCGCACCGTTTCCTATTCTTCCGGCATCGCGCTGCAGAGGTTGCAGCACGAAAACCGATATGGAGACAGCGATGCCTTTGTTTCTCAACGAAGTCTGGCTCGGGGACATCAAGCCCGAGCTCATCGAAGAGGCGGTGGCCTTCTTCGGCAACCTGAGCGTCGGCACGAAGCCGGACAACCTGCCCCCCGACCTGCGCATGGTCGCGGGCCCCTGGCTTTCCGCGGAAGAGGCGAAGGTGATGTTCATCTTCGAGATCGACGACCCGTCGACCATGTTCGACGCCTATGCGGAACGCGTGGTCAGCGGCCTGTTCGCCCGGCGCAAGCTCACCCTGCTCTCGGGCTGGGAGCAGATGAAGGCCTACACGGATCGCGTGACGGCGGCCTGAACTTCGAACCGACAAGGAGAAAGCAAGATGCCCAAGTTTTTCAACGAAGTGTGGCTGCGCGACATGTCGCCCAGGACGATGCAAGGCGTCGTCGATTTCCTCGGCAAGCTGCGCGTCGGCGTGAGGCCGCACAACCTGCCCGGCGATCTGCGCCTGCTGGCGGGCCCGTGGCTTTCGAACGAAGAGGCGAAGGTCTATTTCGTCTTCGAGATCGACGACCCCACCGAGACTTTCGAGGCCTTTGCCGAGCGGGTTGCGGACGGTCTCTTCCTCAAGCGCCGGCTGACGCTCATCCAGGACTGGGACGGCGCAAGAAGCTTCTCGAAGTACCTCAGCAACAGGAAGCCGGCGACCGCATAGCACCCGCCGGCGAGGCATCCGCAGGCACACAAGAGATCGAATCAAAAGGAGACAAGACATGAACGGATTCAACACAGGGCGCCGCCTGGTGCTCGGGCGCGGCATGGCCATCGCGGCTGCCTCGGCGGCGCCGGCCCTGATGCTCGGCACGCCGGCGCGGGCGGCCGGCCAGACCTACAACTACAAGCTGGGCATCGCGCTGGCGCCCACCCATCCGACCACCGCGAACCTCACCGCGGCCGCCGCGGAAATCGGGCGCGCCTCGAACGGGCGCTTGAACATCCAGGTGTTTCCCAACAGCCAACTTGGCAGCGACACGGACATGATCTCGCAGGTTCGTTCGGGTGCGATCGACTTCGTCAGCACAGCGGGCCTCATCTGGGGCACGCTGGTGCCCGCGGCCTCCATCAGCGGCGTGGGCTTCGCGTTCCCGAGCTACGAGAACGTGTGGCAGGCGATGGACGGCGATCTGGGCGCGCACATCCGGGCCGCGTTCGCCAAGGTCAACCTGGTGCCCCAGTCGAAGATCTGGGACCACGGCTTCCGCCAGGTGACCAGCAGCAGCCGGCAGATCCAGACGCCGCAGGACTTCAACGGCTTCAAGATCCGTGTGCCGCTGAGTCCTGCACTGACCTCGCTGTTCAAGGCCTTCGGCGCCGCGCCTGCAGGCATCAACATGGCAGAGACCTACACCGCCCTGCAGACGCGGATCGTCGACGGCCAGGAGAACCCGCTGACCATCCTCGAGACGCAACGGCTCTACGAGGTGCAGAAGTACTGCTCGCTGACCTCGCACGTCTGGGACGGCTTCTGGCTTGTCGGCAACCTGCGCACGTGGAATGCACTGCCCGAGGACCTTCGGCAACTGGCGTCCACGACCTTCGACGCCTATGCCCTCAAGCAGCGCCAGGCGGTGGACGCGCTCAACACCCGGCTGCGCGACGAGCTGAAGGGCCGGGGAATGGTCTTCAACCAGCCCGAGCTCGCAGGCTTCCGCGCCTACCTCAGCAAGGTCGGCTTCTACCAGGACTGGCAGAAGAAGTTCCCGGCCGAAACCTGGGCACTGCTCGAAAAATACGCGGGCCAGCTCGTGTAGCGGTCCCCCGATTTCTTCCGCTGCGATTCGACGGTCGGTGGCCATCGGGCGACCGCCGCGGCAGTCCTCAAACTCGATTTCCAGGAGACATCATGAAAACATTGGCGCGGTTGGCATCTCTCGTTGCGTTGGGCCTTGCCTTGACCTGTTCGGTCACGCAGGGCGCGTCGGCGCAAGCCCTCAAGGGGAAGTACATGAAGACGCCCACGGGCTATCTCATGGTGCTTCGCCATGGCGACAACGTGCTTCAGAACCTCGAGCAGCTGGCCCAGGCGGAAAAGATTCCGAGTGCCAGCTTCGTCGGCATCGGCTTCATGTCCGAGGCCACCTTCGGCTTCTATGACTTCGGCCGCAAGCAGTTCGATCCCAAGACCTTCCGCAACGTGGAGATGGCCAACATGACGGGCTCCATCGCTTGGAAGGAAGGCAAGCCTTCCATTCACGCGCACGGCACGGTGACGGACGGCACCTTTGGCGGCGCCGGCGGTCATCTCCTGGGGCTGACAGTGGGCACGGGGTCGTGCGAGATCACGGTCGTCGTGCATCCGGAGCGGCTGGAGCGCTTCGTCGATCCTGAAATCCAGGCCAACGTCCTCGGACTGCCGCAGCACTGAGGAGACGGGCCATGTCAACGCATGCGGTCGAAGTCAATCCGCGGCTCGTCGACCCCCGGGAGGCGGACGGCGGCAGGAGCATCCTGACGCGGGGATTCTGTGCGGCCGAGAAGGCCGTGGGGACGCTGTGCGAAGTGCCGGCAGCGCTGCTGGTCGTCGCGGAGATCGGCGTGCTCTTCAGTGGGGTCGTGAGCCGGTATGTCCTGCACAGCCCGCTGGTCTGGGTCGACGAGCTGGCCTCTCTGCTCTTCATCTGGCTCATCATGCTGGGCGCGGCGGTGGCGTTCCGCCGTGGCAGCCACATGCGCATGACCGCGCTCGTGGACCTCGCCAGCCCGGGAGCGAGGGGCTTCCTCGAACTCGTCGCCACCGTCGGCGCGATGACGTGGCTCGCGCTGATGGCCCATCCGGCGTTCGAGTTCGCCAGCGAGGAGGCGCTCGTGACCATGCCCGCGCTGGACATCTCCAATGCCTGGCGGGCCGCTGCGGTGCCCGTCGGCATCGGTCTCATTCTGCTGATGAGCGTGCTGCGGTTGCTGGCCACGTCGAGCCGGCGGATGGCGATCGCCGCGGTGGTCGCCTGCGTTGCGGTCGTCGGTGGGCTGGTGCTGTTGCAGCCCGTCCTGCAGGGGCTCGGGAATGCCAACCTGCTGGTGTTCTTCGTCGTGATCGTCGGTCTGCTGGTCTTTGCCGGCGTGCCCATCGCGTTCTCGTTCGGTCTGGCGACCTTTGGCTACCTGAGCCTGACTACTTCGACGCCCACGACGGTGATCGTGGGGCGAATGGACGAGGGGATGTCGCACCTCATCCTGCTGTCGGTGCCGCTGTTCGTCTTTCTCGGTGTGCTGATCGAGATGACGTCGATGGCGCGGGCCATGGTGCAATTCCTCGCCAACCTGCTCGGGCATGTCCGCGGAGGGCTGTCATTCGTCCTCATCGGCGCGATGTACCTCGTGTCGGGAATTTCGGGCTCCAAGGCGGCGGACATGGCGGCGGTCGCCCCGGTGCTTTTCCCCGAGATGAAGAAGCGCGGAGCGAAAGACGGCGACATGGTCGCACTGCTGTCGGCGACCGGTGCGCAGACCGAGACGATTCCCCCGAGCCTGGTGCTCATCACGATCGGGTCGGTCATGGGCATCTCCATTGCCGACCTGTTCACCGGCGGCCTGCTGCCCGGCGTGGTGCTGGCGGCGATGCTGGGGCTGGTGGTGTGGTGGCGCGCACGCAGGGCGGGAGGGCCCCGCGTCGCGCGGGTCGACTGGGGCGTCGTGGGCAAGAGCTTCATCGTGGCGCTTCCGGCGCTGGCGCTGCCCTTCGTGATCCGCGCCGCCGTCGTGGAAGGCGTCGCGACGGCGACCGAGGTCTCGACCATCGGCATCGTCTACGCGGTCCTGGTCGGCCTGCTGATCTACCGGAAGTTCGACCTCCGGCGCGTATGGCCCGCGCTGGTGGAGACGGCGGCCTTGTCCGGTGCCATCCTGCTGATCATCGGGACCGCGACTGGAATGGCCTGGGCCCTGACGCAATCCGGATTCTCGGGCGACCTGGCCGCGGCGATGGCGAAGCTGCCTGGCGGGGCGGCGGGCTTCATGGCGGTCTCGATCGTGGCTTTCATTCTCCTTGGCAGCGTGCTCGAAGGCATCCCGGCCATCGTGCTGTTCGGACCTCTTCTGTTCCCGATCGCGCGAGAGCTGGGCATCCATGACGTTCACTACGCGATGGTGGTGGTCCTGGCGATGGGCATCGGCCTCTTCGCCCCGCCGTTCGGCGTCGGCTACTACGCCGCGTGCGCCATCAGCCACACCAGCCCGAGCGAAGGCGTGCGCCATATCTGGCTCTACATGGCCTCGCTCTTCATCGGCACCGTGCTGGTGGCGGCCGTGCCATGGATCTCGATCGGATTTCTCAACAGGTAGGTCTCACATGAAATTCACAGCCTTCGTCGAATACACCCACGAGCCCGAGCGCATCGCCCAGACGCGGCCCGCGCATCGCGCCTATCTGCAGGATCTGCTGCGACAGGATCGGCTGGTTCTGGCCGGTCCGTTTGCCGACGGCAGCGGTGCGCTGTTCATCTACGACGCCCCCAACGAGGACGAAGCCGCGAAGCTGGCGGCCAACGATCCGTTCTCCAAGGCATCGCTGTTCAAGAAGGTCGTCATGAAGCCGTGGACGCCCGTCTTCTCGAATCCCCTTCACCTGACAACCGCACTCTGAGGCCCCCATGGACACAGCGACGATTGAACGTCTTGCCGCATCGCTGAGGAGCGCATCCCGCGAGGGCCGGCCGATTCCACCCGTTCGGGACGATCTGGCCGCGATGGGCGTGGCAGGCGCGTATGCGGTCCAGGAGCTGAATACGACCTTCCACCTCGAGGCCGGCCGGCGGCTGACGGGCCGCAAGATCGGCCTGACCTCGAAGTCGGTCCAGCAGCAGCTCGGCGTCGACTCGCCCGACTTCGGGATGCTCTTCGCCGACATGGAGCTCGCGCCCGACGAAGAAGTCGCGGCGGACCGCGTGCTCCAGCCGAAGGTCGAAGCGGAGGTGGCCGTGGTGCTGGAGCGCGATCTCGGCGACGAGCCGGTCACGCTGTCGCAGCTGATGTCGGCGGTGGCGTACGTCCTGCCTGCCGTGGAGATCGTCGGCAGCCGCATCCGCGACTGGGACATCCGGCTGCTGGACACGATCGCCGACAACGCTTCCTCGGGCTTGTATGCATTGGGCACTCGGCCGAGGAAGCTCTCCGAGGTGGACCTTCGCACCTGCGGAATGCTCATGGAGCGCAAGGGGCAGGTCGTCTCCCTCGGCGTGGGCGCCGCGTGCCTCGGGCACCCGCTGAATGCCGCGCTGTGGCTGGCCCGCAAGATGATGGATGTGGGCCGGCCCCTGCGGGCGGGCGACGTGATCATGACCGGCGCGCTCGGTCCCATGGTCGCGATCTCGCCGGGCGACGTCATCGACACAACGATTGCTGGACTGGGTGCCGTGAGAACGGCATTCGCGCCGGCCTGAACCAGGAGAAACAAATGTCCAGCAGAAAGATCAAGGCAGCCATCATCGGCAGCGGCAACATCGGCACCGACCTCATGATCAAGGTCATGCGGCACGGCCGGCACGTCGAACTCGCCGCGATGGTCGGGATCGATCCCGACTCCGAAGGCCTGGCAAGGGCGCAGCGCCTGGGCGTGGCGACGACGCATGAGGGTGTCGAGGGGCTCATGCGCCTTCCCGCGTTCGGTGACATCGAACTCGTGTTCGACGCCACCAGCGCTTCCGCTCACGTGGTCAACGATCGCGCTCTCAGGAAGATCAAGCCGGACCTGCGGATGGTGGACCTGACGCCGGCGGCGATCGGCCCTTACTGCGTGCCGGTCGTCAACGGCGACGAGTGCCTGAACGCGCCGAACGTGAACATGGTGACCTGCGGCGGGCAGGCCACGATTCCGATCGTTGCCGCGGTCTCCCGCGTCGCGAAGGTGCGCTACGCGGAAATCGTGGCCAGCATTTCCAGCCGGTCGGCTGGACCGGGCACGCGGGCCAACATCGACGAGTTCACCGAAACCACGTCCAGGGCGATCCAGACAGTGGGTGGCGCGGAATGCGGCAAGGCCATCATCGTCCTCAACCCGGCCGAGCCTCCCCTGATGATGCGCGACACCGTCTACACCTTGAGCGAGGTGGCCAACGAGGCGCGGATCGCCGACTCGGTGAAAGAGATGGTCGCTGCCGTGCAGCGCTACGTGCCCGGCTATCGGCTGAAGCAGGAAGTGCAGTTCGACCGGGTCCGGGACCTGAACATTCCGGGCATCGGGCGGATCGACGGCCTGAAGACCACGGTGCTTCTGGAAGTGGAGGGCGCGGCCCACTATCTCCCGTCGTACGCCGGCAACCTGGACATCATGACCAGCGCGGCCCTGTCGACGGCCGAACGCATCGCACAACGCATGGCCGAGGGCATGGCCCCCGCCGTCTAGAGGAGTCGAAGATGAGCAAGAAGATCTATGTTTCCGACGTGACGCTGCGCGATGGCAGCCATGCGATCCGTCACCAGTACAGCATCGAGCAGGTCCGCAGCATCGCGAGAGCGCTCGACGAGGCCGGCGTGGATTCCATCGAGGTCGCGCACGGCGACGGCCTGAGGGGATCGAGCTTCAACTACGGTTTCGGCGCGCACACCGACGTCGCGTGGATCGAGGCCGCCGCCGGGGTCGTGAAGAAGGCGAAGATCACCACGCTGCTGCTTCCCGGCATCGGCACGGTGCACGACCTGAAGGAGGCCTACGCCGCCGGCGCCCGCATCGTGCGGGTCGCCACGCACTGCACCGAGGCGGATGTCGCCCGGCAGCACATCGAGACCGCCAGGACCCTGGGCATGGAAGCGGTGGGCTTCCTGATGATGAGCCACATGACGACGCCCGAGAGGCTGGCCGCCCAGGCCGGTCTCATGGAGAGCTACGGAGCGACCTGCTGTTACGTGGTCGATTCCGGCGGCGCACTCGGAATGGAGGACGTTCGGCAGCGGATCCGCGCGTTCCGCGACACCCTGCGCGCGGACACGCAGATCGGCATCCATGCGCATCACAACCTGTCGCTCGGGGTGGCGAACTCCATCGTGGCAGTGGAGGAGGGCTGCGACCGCGTCGATGCCAGCCTGGCCGGAATGGGCGCGGGCGCCGGCAACGCGCCTCTGGAGGTGTTCATCGCAGCCGCCGACCGGCTGGGCTGGAACCATGGCTGCGATCTGTTCGCGCTGATGAATGCGGCCGACGACCTGGTGCGGCCCTTGCAGGACCGCCCGGTGCGGGTCGACCGGGAGACTCTGGCGCTGGGCTACGCCGGCGTCTATTCGAGCTTCCTGCGGCATTCGGAAGCGGCCGCCGCCAAGTACGGCATCCCTGCCGTGGACATCCTCGTGGAACTCGGCAAGCGGCGGATGGTCGGCGGTCAGGAAGACATGATCGTCGACGTGGCGCTCGATCTGCTGAACCAGCGCGGGGATGCACCGACCGTGCGCCTGTCATGAAGCACCGGAGCCGCGGCGACGACCTGCGGCGGGTGCACGCGCCGCCTTCCTTTGCACACCGGCCGCGGCCATGTCGCGCGTCAGTGTGCGGATCAGGTCGATGACGGTCCTGCTGGCGTAGGTCAGGGGGCGCTGGACGCTGGTGGCGAGCACCAGCGTTCGTGTCAGCACGGGGTCGGTGATGCGGCTGACGTCGATGCGGCCGAGCTGCATGTCGATCTCGACGGCCTGGCGCGTGAGGATGCTGTAGGCCGCTCCGCTTGCCACGATCTCGCGCATCGCGGTGAGCGAATCGACTTCGATCTCCGTGTTCAGCCGCACATCCGCCTTCCTGGCTGCGTCCAGCAGCATCATGTACAGGCCGTCCGGTGCACCCGGCAGCACAAGGGGAAGGCGCGCGGCGTCGACGAAGCTGCACTCGGGCCTGGAGACTTCGGCGTCGCCCGCGCGGCCCACCAGATAAAGCTCGTTGGTGGCGAGCTCCTCGTCGGTCTTGTGAATGTGGCTCCCATAGCGCGAGAACACGCCGATGTCCGCGCGGCCATTGGCGAGCGCGTCTTCGATGCTGCCCGCGAACCCTTCCATCAGGCGCAGTTCTATCTTCGGGAAATCGGCGCGCACGCGCTGGAACAGCGGGCCCACGAGCGCGTGCGTGATCGAGGCCTGGACGGCAAGCCTGACGGGCCCGCTGGGCACGTCGGCTCGGTCCCTGATATCGTTCTTCAGCTGCTCGAACTCGCCGAGCAGCGAACGCACCCTGGGCATGATCGACTGGCCGAATTCGGTCAGCACGACACCGCGCCCCGTGCGATAGAAGAGCTTGGCCCGGAACTCGCCCTCCAGCACGGCGATGTGCTTGCTGAGGGCGGACTGCGCGATGCCCCGGGACGCGCAGACCTTGCTGAGGCTGCCCGCCTCGACGATGTCCGACAGCAACTGCAGGCGCTTGATGTCCATCTCAGGCGCTCCCCATGTGAAGTTTCGTTGCAAGGTTCATGTCGGCCTGCGGAAAATTGCGATTCTCCGATTCTCCGATTCTCCGATTCTCCGACGCTCCTGCGGTCGCGGCGGTACGCACGCAGGTCACGCGAGCGAAGGCGAAGATCGCGCTCGAATGACGGCCGGCGCCGGCGATTCGACGGGTCCTACTCGATCGCCTTGGCCATGTCCTCGACGACCTTCTTGGCGTCGCCGAAGACCATCAGGGTCTTGTCCATGTAGAACAGCTCGTTGTCCAGGCCGGCGTAGCCCGCGGCCATGCTGCGCTTGTTCACGATCACGGTCTTGGCCTTGTAGGCCTCCAGGATCGGCATGCCGTAGATCGGCGTGCCCTTCTGCAGCGCCGCCGGGTTCACCACGTCGTTGGCCCCCAGGA
>NZ_JBFUHO010000082.1:0-30128 GCF_056402355.1 Variovorax sp. P4_B11 | reverse complement strand
GGGGGCCGCAGGCCGCCTTGGGGCGGCCCGGCGCCGGCCTKGCTGGCCCCCACGCTCCCCCACTGCGTGTGGGTCGCTGCCCCCCAAGGGGGCCGCAGGCCGCCTTGGGGCGGCCCGGCGCCGGCCTGAGGCCAGTGCTTCGGCCGCATGGCGTAGGCCGTCCGAAAAACGGACGGCAGCGGGACTTTGAATCAAAATGCCGGATTTCGCCGACCGGCCCCGTCCCATGTCCGCAGCCCCTCCCCGCCCCCTCCTGAGCCCCGAGCACATTGCGATGATCGACAAGGGCGTCTCGGCCATCGTCGCCTCGCGCAACGCCGCGCAGCGGCCCAGCCTGATGCGCGCGGTCGGCGCCGGCATCGCGGCCGACGGCAGCGAACTCACGGTCTATGTCTCGCGCAACCAGTCGCGCCAATTGCTGCAGGACGTCGCGGCCACCGGGCACGTCGCGGTGGTCTTCAGCGAACCGCTGAGCCATCGCACGGTGCAGGTGAAGGCCCGCCGCGCGGAACTCCGGGCCGCCACCGACAGCGACCGGCCGCTGCTGAGCCGCTACCTGCGCTCGATGGAGCACGAGGTCGGCTGCGTCGGCTGCGACGCCGTCTTCGTGCGCGCCATGCTGGCCTTCGATCTCGACGACGTGGTGGCGATCCGTTTCACGCCGACCGAAGCCTACGACCAGACGCCCGGGCCCAAGGCCGGCAGCGCGCTGCCCGCGGCCTGACGCCGATGAGCGCGAGCCTGCCGCCGCCGTCGCTGCACGCGATCCGCGCCTGTTTCGAGGGCGCCATCCCGGCCATGATGGCCACCTGCGCGCAGGACGGCACGCCCAACGTCGCCTACATCTCGCAGGTCTACTACGTCGACGAGCGGCACGTCGCGCTGTCCTTCCAGTTCTTCAACAAGACGCGGCAGAACATCCTCGCCAACCCGCGCGGTGCGGTGCTGGTGATGGACCCGGTGGTCGCTGCCTTCTACCGCCTCGCGCTGCGCTACCTGCGCACCGAGACCGAAGGGCCGCGCTTCGAAGGCATGAAGGCGCAACTGGCCGGCATTGCTTCGCACTCGGGCATGGCGGGCGTGTTCCGCCTGCTCGGCGCCGACATCTACGAGGTCGACGCCATCGAGGCCCTGGAAGGCGAGCGCCTGCCCCTGCCGCCGCCGCGTCACAGCCTGCTGGCCGGCGTGCGCCGCTCGGCCGAGCGGCTGGCCGCCTGCTGCGCGACCGACGAGCTGCTGCAGGCCGTGCTGGCGGTGCTCAACGACCAGCTCGACATCCGCCATGCGATGGTGCTGATGCGCGACAGCACCACCGAGCGCCTGTACACGGTGGCAAGCTGCGGCTACGCGACCTCGGGCGTCGGCTCCGAGATCGAGATCGGCCATGGCGTGATCGGCGTCGCCGCGCGGGAGCGCACGCCGGTGCGCATCAGCCACATGACGAATGCGGCGAGCTACAGCCACGCGGTACGCAGCAGCATGCGCGAGATCGAACCCGGACTGGTGCTCGACACCGAGATCCCGTTCCCGGGCCTGGCCGAACCGCACAGCCAGCTGGCGGTGCCGATCGTCTCCAGCGGCCGCCTGCTCGGCGCGCTGTTCGTCGAGAGTCCGCTCGACATGCGCTTCGGCTTCGAGGACGAGGACGCGCTGGTCGCGATCGCCGGCCATCTCGGCGCCGCGCTCGAACTGCTGCGCACCGGCGACGAGGCGGCGGCCGCGGCCGAGCCGCCCCGCCGTGCGCCGCCGCCCTCCGGGGCACCGATCGCGGTCCGCCACTACCTCGCCAACAGCAGCATCTTCATCGGCGACAGCTATCTGATCAAGGGCGTGGCGGGCGCCATCCTCGGCAAGCTGCTGCGCGAACACACGCAGCAGGGCCGCAGCGAGTTCAGCAACCGCGAGCTGCGGCTCGACCCGGCGCTGCGGCTGCCCGACCTGTCGGACAACCTGGAGGCGCGCCTGGTGCTGCTGCAGCGCCGGCTGCAGGAGAACAGCCCGCACATCCGGATCGAGAAGACCGGGCGCGGACGCTTTCTGCTGCGGGTCGAGCGACCGGTCGCGCTGACCGAGATCGCCGCCTGAATCCGGCCTCAGCCCTGCATCGATCCCGGTACCGCCGGCCGCCCCAGGGCGAGGCTGAGCTTGGTCCATTCGCGCTCGCTCAAATGCGGCCGCACCAGGTCCAGCGCGGCGGCGAAGGCCGGCGCCGGCGCATGTGCGCGCATGTCGCAGAGCATGGCGGCGCGCTCGGCCGGGTTCAGGAAGGGCACCATCCAGCGCAGCACGAACATCATCTCCTCGGGCGGGATCGAGGCGACCAGCCTGTTGTGCAGCTCGATCAGCTCGGCATCGGTGTAGCGGGCCCAGAGCACCGCGTTGTGCGCCGTCTCTTCCACATGCATGTGCTCGAAGTTGTGGGCGATGAACAGCGAGAGCGCCCGATACAGCGCCAGTGCGCCGGTCTCCCGCACCGCGGGTTCGCACTGCAGCAGCGCGGTGGTCTGGTTCGCCAGTGCAACGATGGCCTGCAGGTGCTCGTCGTGCTCGTGCGCGATCTTGCCGCTGGCACCGGGCGCGCGGGCCTCCATCGCGGCGTGGATGAACGCGTTCTCGTGCTGCAGGTGGGAGCGGCAGAAGTCGAGCAATTCCAGTACGCGCTGCGTAACCTGCGCGAGTTCGAGCGCATCCTCGCTGTCCATGCGCCCGACGGCCAGCAGGGTGTCGGCCATCAGCGCACGCAGCGCCTTGTGAATGCCGGCATACAGGTCGACGCGGGGCGCTGCGGCCTCCGCGACATGGCGCAATTCGCGCTGATCGATGTTCATGGGGTCCTACCTTCCGGGTTCAGCGGCCGGCGCACCGTGCGCCGGCCTGCTGGGAAGAAGTCTAGGAATCCATGCCTGCGCGCGCCGCTAAGAATTGCTTAAGCAATCCCTCACGAAACCTTAAATTCCGCGCGCGGGCCGCGGTCGCGCCGGCCGGAATCTCGACCCGCAACCGCTTGTCGGCCGCTGCCCGATGCCTACCGTTCGATCGTCTTGTTCCAGCGTGCGTTCCAGGCCGGCCGGTTGGCGTTCACGCTTTCCCAATCCAGGGTCACCGCGTTCTTCATCCATTTGTTGATGTCGGCCACCTGTGCTGCGCCCTCCCCCACCGCAGGTGCCTTGGGGTTGGTCGGGATCTGGCTGCCGAACTGGAGCACATTGGCCTGGGCCAGCGGGCTCAGAAGGAATTCAGCCAGCTTCTGCGACAACTCGGGCTCGCTGTTGTTGGCGATCACGCACTGCCCCACCATCAGCACCACCGAACCCTCCTTCGGCTGGGCGTACTCCACCGGAATGCCCTTGCTCTTGAGCGCGGCCACCGCGGTCGGCGTGAGCGGGAACAGCGCCGCCTCGCCGGTCTGCACCATCTCGGAAATCTTGGCCGAACTCGGGATGTACTCGAGCACGTTGGGGCCGATGGTGGTCGGCCAGGCCTTGAAGCCGGGCTCCACGTTCTGGTCGTTGCCGCCCTGGATGCGGTTGAACATCAGGAAGCCGTGCAGGCCGAAGGAGGAAGACGACATCGACTGGAAGACCACCTTGCCCTTGAACCTGGGATCGGCGAGGTCCATCCACGAGGTGGGGGCGGCCCAGCCCTTTTCCGCGAACATCTTCTTGTTGTAGGCCAGCCCGGTCATGCCCAGGCTGACGCCGCTGGCCATGTCGCCCTTGAAGCGGGCGGCCGGATAGATCTCGTCGAGGGCGGCGCTCGGGCGCTGCTTCTCGCACAGGCCCATGCCGATGGCGCGAACCATGATGCCGTCGTCCAGGAACATCACGTGCATCTGGGGCTTGTCCTTGTTGGCCTGCGCCTTGGCGAGGATGTCGGAGGACGTGCCGGGCACCACCACCACCTTCACGTTGTTCGCCTTCTCGAAGGCCGGGAAGACGTACTGCGTGTACGCCTTCTCCATGGTGCCTCCGTTCATGCCGATGTACAGCGTCTTGGTCTGGGCATTGACCGCGCCGGCGCCGGCCAGCGCCGAAGCGGCGGCCACGGCGAGGAGTGCACGGCGAGAAATGAGAGGCTGGCGAGAACGGGACATGGCGTAGTTTCCTCAGGGAGTGGAGTGAAGGAGATTTCAATGCGCCGCGGCAGGCACGGCCGTGGACCGGAAGCGTTCGATGGCGAATGCCTCGATGGGTGTGCTGCTGCGACCGTCGCGCACCAGCTCGGCCAGCACCTCGCCCACGGCGGGGCCGATCTGGAAGCCCGCGCCGGCGAAGCCGAAGCCGTGGATCAGGCCCGGCGTGGTCCGGCTGGGGCCGAGCACGGGCTGGCGGTCGGGCAGGTAGCCTTCGGTGCCGCTCCAGGTCCGGATGAAGCTGGCGTGGCGCAAGGCAGGCAGCAATTCGATCGCCTGCACCGCCAGGGTGGCGATGGCTTCGCGGCCGACGCGTGCACGGTCGGCATCCAGCGCCAGGCCCGCGCCGCCGCCGAGCACCAGGTTGCCACGCGCGACCTGGCGGCAGTAGACGCCGCCGCCTTCCACGCCCAGGCTCCAGTCCATGAAGTGCGGCAGCGGCTCGGTGACTGCCATCGCCGGATGGCCGGACTGCAGCGGCACCGGCTCGTCGAACTGGCTGGCAATGGCACCGGCCCAGGCGCCCGCACAGTTGAGCATCAGGGGCGCGCGCAGCTCCAGCGCGTTGCCCGAGCGCAGCAGGAAGCCTTGACTGTCGTGAGCCACCTCGTCGAGCGGGGTTCGTTCGAAGATCTGCGCGCCCGCGCGCCGCGCCGCCATCGCAAAGGCCGGCGACACCAATCGGGGATTTGCCTGCCCGTCTTCCACGCACAGCGAGCCGCCGACCGCCCGGCCCCCGAGCCACGGGCAGCGCTGGCGCAGGCGCTGCCCCGACAGGAGCTCGATGCCGAGCTCGAAGTCGCGGCTCTGGTCGCGGTAGCGCTCGAGCGCAGCCAGATCGGCCTCGCTGCGGGCGATCTTGAAATGGCCGGAGCGCAGGTATTCGCCGTCGGTGCCGATGAGCTCGGCCAGACGCCCCCAGATGCGGTGCGCCCGCTGCGCCAGCGGCAGCTGGCTGAGCGGCCGGCCCTGGCGCCGCACGCCGCCATAGTTCACGCCGCTGGAGCGCGAGCCGCACAGGTCACGCTCCAGCAATGCCACCTGCAGGCCCATCTGCCGCAGCGCCAGGGCGGCGGAGGCACCGACGATGCCGCCGCCGACGATGGCAACATCGGTCTTCAGGCATTGCTTCATGCGTCCACTCCCTCGACCCGAGCGCTCGCCAGCTGAATCGGGATCGGCTTGATCGGCGCCTGCCCGCGCAGCCGGCCCACCTGCTGCACCGGCTGGCCGGTCGCGTGGGCGAGAATTTCAGCCGCCGCCACGCCGCACATGCGCCCCTGGCAACGGCCCATGCCGACGCGGGACAAGGCCTTGAGGCGGTTCAGCTCGTCGGCGCCGCAGCACCGGACGGTCTCGCGCAGCTCGCCGGCCGTGACGTTCTCGCAGCGGCACACCACCAGTTCGTCGGGCGCCTGGGCCGCCCAGTCCTGCGGGAACGGAAACGCGCGCTCCAGGCCGCGGCGGAAACCGGACAGCTTGTCGATCTTGCGCTCCAGCGCCTGGGCGCGGGTCGCATCCACCGCGATGCCGTGATCGGCCAGGAGCGCCAGCGCAGCGCGTTCGCCCGCCCATTCGGCCGCGTCGGCGCCCATGATGCCGGCCCCATCGCCTGCCAGATAGACCCCGGGCACGCTGGAGCGGCCGGCGCCATCGCGCTCGGGCAGATGCGCGCGATGCAGGGGTGCGAAGGCAAAGCGGCAGCCCAGCAGATCGGCCAGCTGCGTTTCGGAGCGCAAGGCGTAGCCGAAGCCGACGGCGTTGCATTCGAGGCTGCGTTCGCGGCGACCGTCGTGCCACGAGACGGCGCTCACCTGCGCATCGCCCATCACCCGCAGCGGACGCACCCCGCCATGCAGGGCGACGCCGCGCGCACGCAGCCAGGCCACGTAGTAGACGCCCTTGAAGAACACGGACGGCTGCGTGAGCATGGCTGGAACCGCGGCCACCTGGTCGGCGAGTCGGGCCGTGTCGAGCACCGCGGCCACATCGACCCCGGCCTTCGCATACTGGTAGGCCACCAGGTACAGCAGCGGGCCGGTGCCCATGAAGACCACGCGCGTGCCGATCGCGCAGCCCTGGAACTTGAGCGCAACCTGGGCGCCTCCCAGCGTGTAGACGCCCGGAAGCGTCCAGCCGGGCACGGGCAGCACGCGATCGGTGGCGCCGGTGGCGACGATGAGCTGGCGGAAGGGCACGGCGCGGGTGCTGCCGCTCGGGCCATGCAGCACATCGAGCTGACCGCCCTGGACATTCCATACCAGGCTGTCGGGCTGGTAGTCGACGCGGCCCTGCAGTCCGTCCAGGGCCGCGTGCACCGCCGCGGCGCGTGGGGCTTCGAAGCCGTAGAGGGTCTTCGGCGAGCGATTGAAGTTCGCGGGCGGGCGGCGATAGATCTGGCCGCCGGCCCGGCCGGCTTCGTCGATCAGCACCGGCCGCAGGCCGTGCGCCACCAGGGCCTGGGCCGCACGCACGCCGGCCGGGCCGGCGCCCACGATCACGGGCTGCAATGCGGGCGCCGTCATGCCGGCTCCTCCTCGGTCACCAACGCCATGCCGGGCTGGATGAAGGTGGAGCAGGCGCGAAGCCGTCCGCCGTCGGCGGTCCGGATCCAGCAGTCCTGGCAGGCGCCCATCATGCAGAAGCCGGCCCGCGGGGCGCCGCTGAACTCGTTGCGGCGCAACTGGCCGGACAGGGTCAGCACGGCGGTGAGCACGGTATCGCCGGCCAGCGCGCTGGCCGGCCGGCCATCCAGGGTGAATGGCACGACGGCACGGCCGGTCTCGGCCACGCGGTGCAGCAGCGCTCGCGATGGCGTCGTGCTCATCGGCGCCCCACCAGCACGCGGTCCAGCCCATAGACGCGGTCGAGCAGCACCATGGCACAGGCCGTCACCGCGACCATCAGCGCCGAGACCGCCGCCATCAACGGATCGATGGATTCCGTCGCGTACATGTACATGCGCACCGGCAGCGTGACAGTGCTGGGTGCGGTCACGAAGATCGACATGGTCACCTCGTCGAAACTGTTGATGAAGGCCAGCATCCAGCCACCGGTCACGCCTGGCAGGATCATCGGCAGCGTCATGCGCCTGAACACCGTGGCCTGGCTCGCGCCGAGCGACAGCGCGGCCTGCTCGACGCTGCGGTCGAAGCCGACCAGCGCGGCGACCACCAGGCGCAGCGTGTACGGGGTGACGACCAGGGCATGCGCCACCACCAGCCAGCCGAAGCTGCCGGTGCCGCCGACCAGCGCGAACAGCCGCAGCAGCGCCACCCCCAGCACCAGGTGCGGAATGATCAGCGGCGAGAGAAAGAGGCCGTTGAGGAAGTCGCGGCCGGCGAAGTCGTAGCGCGTGATCGCCATGCCGGCCGGCACCGCCAGCAGCGTGGCCAGCGTGGCCGAAGCCAGCCCCAGCCACAAGCTGTTCCAGAAGGACTGCATGAAATCGGGATGTGCGAACACGGCCCGGAACCAGCGCAGCGAGAAGCGCGTGGTCGGAAGCGTCAGCGTGTTTTCCGGGGTGAAGGCGACGATGCACACCACCAGCAGCGGCGCCAGCATGAAGGTGATGACGAGCGCGTTGAACGCGAGGGCGAAGGGGCCGTTCCTGCTCATGGCTTGTTCACCCCAGCGCCTTCTTGTAGCGGCCCTCGACCACCCGGTTGTAGCTCAGCATGACGACCAGATTGGCCGCCAGCAGCGTGAGTGCGATCGCCGCGCCCAACGGCCAGTTGAGCTCGTGCAGGTACTCGTCGTAGACCACGGTCGCCACCATCTTGAGACGCCGTCCGCCGAGCAGGCCGGGAATGGCGAAGGAACTGGCGGAGAGACCGAAGACGATCAAGCTCCCCGACAGGATGCCCGGCATGACCTGCGGCAGCACGACGCGCCGCAGCGTGGTGAAGGGAGAGGCATTGAGCGACAGCGCCGCGTTTTCCACGCCCGGGTCCAGCTTCTGCAGCGAGGTCCAGACCGGAATCACCATGAAGGGCAGCATCACGTGCACCAGCGCGATCACCACCGCGGTCTCGGTATAGAGCATCTTCACCGGGCCGAGGCCGACGAGCTTGAGCATGCCGTTGACCAGGCCTTCGGGCCCCAGCAGCATGCTCCAGCCGAAGGCCCGCACCACCACCGACACCAGCAGCGGGGCCAGCACCACCAGCAGCATCACCGAGCGCCACGGATTGCGCATGCGGCTCAGCACATAGGCTTCCGGCGCCCCGACGAGCACGCAGATCAGGGAAACCAGCGCCGAGATCCAGAAGGTGCGCCAGAAGATGCCGTGGTAGTACGAGTCGGTGAAGACCTGGGTGTAGTGCGCCAGCGTGAACGCGTTGGCCTTGGGCCCCGTGACGGCGTCATAGACGTTGAAGGACAGCACCGCCGTCAGCGCCAACGGCACCAGCAGCAGGCCGGCGAACAGCAGCAGGGCCGGTCCGGACAGCATCCAGGGGGTGGGTTGCTTCATGCCATCTCCTCGGCGACGGACTCGGCCCCGTCGGCGGGCAGCAGGCGCGAGCAGTGATCGGGCCAGCCGATGCCCACGGGATGGCCCTCGTCGAGCGCGACCCGTCCGTCATTGGGAGACAGCACCATCAGCTCGCCCAGCACCGTGCTCACGGCATAGAGCCACTGGCTGCCGAGGAAGAAGCGTTCGCGCACCGTGCCGCCGATGCGGCCGCCGCCTGCCTCGACCAGCTGCAGCTTCTCGGGTCGCACGCTCAGCAGCACCGGCACGCCGTGGCGGAAGCCGGCATCCTCCACGTCGACGGTGAGCGGCCCCAGGTCGACACGCGTGCCGGCGCCATTGGCGACGATGCGGCCGGCCAGCAGGTTGGCCTTGCCCACGAAGGTGGAGATGAAGCGGGTGCGCGGATGCTCGTAGACGCGGTGCGGATGGTCGATCTGGGTGGCGCGGCCGCCTTCCATCACCACCACGCGGTCGCTGATGGACATGGCCTCGCTCTGGTCGTGCGTGACCATCACCGTGGTGGTCCCCACCTTGCGCTGGATCTGGCGCAGCTCGAACTGCATCTCCTCGCGCAGCTTGGCGTCGAGGTTGGACAGCGGCTCGTCCAGCAGCAGCACCGGCGGCTCGATCACCAGGGCACGCGCCAGCGCCACCCGCTGGCGCTGGCCGCCCGAGAGTTCGCGCGGGTAGCGCGCCGCGTGAGCGTCCAGATGCACCAGGGACAGCGCCTGCCGCACGCGCTCGCGACGCTCGGCGGCCGGCGTCTTGCGCATTTCGAGGCCGAAGCTCACGTTGTCGGCCACCGTCATGTGCGGGAACAGCGCATAGGTCTGGAACACGATGCCCAGGCCTCGGGTGTTGGCCTTGACATGCGTGATGTCGCGCCCGGCCAGTTCGATGCGGCCGCTGCTCACCGCCTCGAAGCCCGACACCATCTGCAGCGTGGTGGTCTTGCCGCAGCCCGAAGGCCCCAGCAGCGAGACGAACTCGCCCTTCTCCACCGAGAGGTTCATGGCCGACACCGCGCAGGTGCTGCCGTAGAACTTGGTGACGTCGATGAGCTTGAGAAATGACATGCGTCCGGCCTTTCCTGGATGCACCCCAACGGGGCGGCAACTGTAGTCTTTGTCGAATTCAATTCACTCTATTGCAATCAACGGGCCAGAAATCACAGGGTATTCCATCAATCAGAATTTTTCTTCAACTTATTCCGTTCATTGGAATATTTGCCGTAAACTGACGGCTCCAGATTCCATCGGACAAAGGCATGAGCACCACTTCCACAGCGACCGGCGGCGTGCCGCGTGTCTTTGCCGTGATCCGGGCCTTGACCACGGTGCAGGCCGAGGGCGGCCGGGTGACCCAGATTGCACGCGCCGTGGGCCTGACGCAGGCCACCACGCACCGATTGCTGCAATCGCTGGTGGCCGAAGGCATGGTCGAGCAGGACGCGCGCACCAAGCTGTACCGGCTCGGTATCGACTTCTTCGCGCTGGCGGCCCATGCGGGCAATCCAGGCGACCTGCGCACGCTGTGTCGTCCGGTCTTGCTGCGCCTGTGCGCCAGCCTCGGCGACAGCATCTTCCTGCTGGCGCGCAGCGGTTTCGATGCCGTGTGCCTGGACCGCAGCGAGGGCCCGTTCCCGATCCGCTCGTTCACCGGCGATGTCGGCGGACGCATCGCCCTCGGCGTGGGCCAGGGCGCACTGGCCATCCTGGCCTTCCTGCCGGAGGCCGAGCGCGAGGAAGTGATCCGCTTCAACCTGTCGCGCGTGCGCGAGTACGGGGTGTACGACGAGGTCTATCTGCGGACCGAGATCGAGCGCGTGCGCCAGGCCGGTTACGCGGGCCGCAACACCGGCTTGCTCGAAGGCATGGCCGGCGTGGCCGTCCCCATCTGCGACCGCGAAGGTCGCGCCGTGGCGGCACTGAGCGTCGGCACCATCGCCGACCGGCTCAACGCCGACCGCATGCCTACGGTGGTGGAACTGCTCAAGCGCGAGGCTGCCGCCATCGGCCCGAAGATCAATCCCTTCGATGCGACGCTGCGTCGGCCGGCACAGAGCCTGGCCAGTTCGCCGGCCGTACAACGCATCGAGTTGCCCGCGGAGCCCGGACCGGCGTGAGGCCGCGTCGGCCTACTGTCGGCCGGCCTGCGTGCGCAACCAATCGCGCAAGGCCTTCAGCGGCGGATAGTTGACGCGGCTCGCGGGCCAGGCGAGGTAGTAGCGCTCTGCGCCTTCGAAAGGCGCATGGATGGCCTCCACCAGGTCGCCGCGCGCGAACTCCTCGTGCATCAGGAACTGCGGCAGCAGCGCCACGCCGAGGCCGGCTGCCGCGGCCTGCGCGGCCAGTGCGAACTGGTCGACGGCCATGCCCGGCGGGTTGGCCGCTTGCACGTCCATCGCCTCGAGCCACCGCTTCCATGCATCGGGTCGGCTCGACACATGCAGCAGCGGGACCTTCAGCAAGTCACGCGGCCGCGCGAACCGGTGGCGCTTCTTCAAGGCCGGGCTGCAGGCCGGCACGACGGTCTCGCGCATCAATTCGTCGAGCTCCGCGCCCGGCCAGTTCGGCAGGCCGAAATGGATCGCCGCATCGAGCGGATCCGACCTGAAGTCGAAGGGCGCAAGGCGCGTGCTGAGGTTCACCGTCACTTCGGGATGTGCGGAAAAGAAATCCGGCAGCCGCGGCGCGAGCCAGCGCGTCCCGAAAGTGGGGAGGATCGCGAGGTTCAGCGTGCCGCCTTGCGGGTTCGCACGAAAGCCGAAGGTGGCCTGCGAAATCCGGTGGAGCGCCTCGCGGATCTCGGTGGCATAGGCATCGCCGGCCACCGTGAGCCGCACGGTCTGCCGCTCCCGGACGAACAACCCGGCGCCCAGCAGTTCTTCGAGCGCGCGGATCTGGCGGCTGACGGCGCTTTGGGTCAGGTGCAGCTCCGACGCGGCGGCGGTGAAGCTCCCGAGGCGCGCCGCCGCCTCGAAGGCGCAGAGAACGGAAGTGGGCGGCAGGAAGCGGCGCGGGAACTGCATAGGTCATTCTATTTTGGAATGAACCCAGGCTCAATGATCGTTTGACGGCCTTGCGAGGCATCTCAACAATTCGTGCCGCAGGGAGAAAATGTCATGAGCAATCCGCATCAACGCCCTCGCCTGCCGAAGGACTCCATTGACCGCCACCCGAATCGATTCCAATGAAGTGCGCCGCCGGTTCTCGGCTGCGATGTCCGACATGTACCGCCTCGAAGTGCCCTTGTACGGGTCACTGCTGGAACTGGTGGCGGACGTCAATCGGGAGGCAGGGCGCGGCGCTGCGACGGCGGACACCGGCAGGCTGGAAGTCGAGCGCCATGGCGCGATCCGTCTCGGCACCGCCGAGGAGCTCGGCACGATGCGGCGCGTGCTCGGCGTCATGGGCATGCTGCCCGTGGGCTACTACGACCTGTCGGCGGCGGGCGTTCCCGTGCATTCGACGGCCTTTCGCCCCATCGAGGCCGAGGCGCTGCGCGCCAGCCCTTTGCGCCTGTTCACCTCCCTGCTGCGGCTGGAGATGCTGGCGCCCGGCACCTTGCAGGCCCAGGCGAAAGAGATCCTGGCACGCAGGCGCATCTTCTCGGCGCGCTTGCTCGCGCTCACCGCATTGCACGAGGAGCGCGGCGGACTCAGTTGCGCAGAGGCGGATGAATTCGTCGTCGAGGCGCTCGAGACCTTCCGCTGGCACCACGAGGCCCCCGTCCCCGCCGCGATCTACGGCGCGCTGCACGAGGCGCACCGACTGGTTGCCGACGTGGTGTGCTTCAAGGGGCCGCACATCAACCACCTCACGCCGCGCACGCTCGACATCGACACGGCCCACGCCCGGATGCGGGCCTTGGGCATCCCGGCCAAGGAGACGATCGAGGGACCGCCGGCGCGCAAATTCCCGATCCTGCTGCGGCAGACGAGTTTCAAGGCACTGGAGGAGAAGATCCTCTTCGTCGGCGACGGCGAGCAGGCCGCGGGCACGCACACGGCCCGCTTCGGCGAGATCGAGCAACGCGGCATCGCGCTCACCCGCAAGGGCCGAACGCTGTACGACAGGCTGCTCGCGCAAGCGCGCGACCAGCCTGCCGCAGCAGACCATGACCCCGAGCGGCGGCTCGCCGAAGTGTTCGCGGAATTCCCCGATGACCTCGGGTCCCTGCGACGCCAGGGCCTTGCATTCTTCCGCTACTCGATCACGGAAACGGGCCGTTCGCAGGAATCCGGCGATGACGACCGGGACCTCGAAACGCTGGTCGAGCGCGGCCTCGTGCGCGCGGAACCCATCCTCTACGAGGACTTCCTGCCGGTCAGTGCGGCCGGCATCTTCCAATCCAACCTCGGCGGCAGGCAGCAGCAGACCTACGCCGCCGGTGGGGCGCAGGCGGCCTTCGAGCAGGCGCTCGGCTGCAAGGTGCTGGACGAGATCGCGCTGTACGAAAGCCAGCAGCAGAAGTCGATCGCCGCCGTGACATCCGCACTGCGTTCGCACGCCCTCCCATGAGCATTGAAACTTCAGTACCGAACACGGGCTTTGAATTCGCACCCGCATTCGCCGAGCCCGCAGGCTCGCCCATCCGCGAGCTCTTCCCCTACCTCCAGCGTCCCGGAATGATCTCGTTCGCCGGCGGCTATCCGTCGCCCGCGTTGCTGGACAACGTGGGGCTGCAGGACGCATCGCAGCGCGCCTGGACCGATGCCGCCGCGTGCCTGCAGTACGGCGCCACGGAGGGCATGCCTGTCTTGCGCTGCGCGCTCGCGCAGCTCTGCCTCGGTCGCGGCATTTCGTGCGAGGCGTCGAGCCTGCTCGTGACCACCGGCTCCCAGCAGGGCTACGACATCCTCGTGCGCATCCTGCTGCAACCCGGCGATACCGTGCTGATGGAGTCGCCCGCCTACTCGGCCGCCCTCCAGGCCACCCGCCTGGCCGGCGCCGGCATCGTGCAGGTGGCGTCGGGCGACCACGGCCTGCGGATCGATGGGCTGGTCGAGACGCTGCGTGCGATGCGCGGCAAGCCCAGGTTCATCTATACCGTGCCGACCTTCTCGAACCCGTCCGGCGCCACCCTGTCGCGCGAGCGGCGGCAGGCGCTGGTCGAGCTCGCCGTCGAACGCGGCTTCCTGATCGTCGAAGACGACCCCTACGGCGAACTGGCCTTTACCGAAGACCGGCTGCCGACGCTGTTCGAGACGGGCAAGCGCATCGCAGGCGACGCCAACCCCGTCGTGTATCTTTCGAGCCTATCGAAGACGGTCGCCCCTGCGCTGCGCGTGGGCTGGATGATCGCTTCGCCCGCCGTGCTCAGGCGTGCCGCCATCGCGAAGCAGACGATGGACCTGTGCACCTCGCCGCTGGTGCAACTGATCGCCGCACACTACCTGCAGTCGGGCCGCTACCCCGGGGCAGTGAAGGACGCCAGTGCCGAATACGGCCGGCGCATGGTGGCGATGGCGGACGCCATCGAAGAGAATCTCGGCGGCCGCCTGCATTGCGCCCAACCCAGGGGCGGCCTGTTCCTCTGGGGGGAATGGACCGGCCCGACGGACCCGCGACGGCTGTTCCAGGCCGCCGTCGACGCCGGCGTCCTGTTCGTTCCCGGCGCCGCCTTCTACGCCGACGGCCGGGCGGCCCGATCCATGCGGCTCTCCTACGCCGCGGCGAACACGGCACAGATCACCGAAGGCGTGCAGCGACTCGCGCGCGCTTTCGACCACCCATCACTACAGGAAAAGCCATGAGCACCTCATTCGCGAAATCGACGCAAGACATCCTCGGAAGCCTCGACTTGCCACTGGGCAGCTACTCCCAGGGCGATATCGCCGTACGCAGTCCTATCGACGGCAGCGAGATCGGCCGCGTCGCCGCTCACTCGCCCCAGCAGGTCGACGAGACCGTTCGCCGCGCGCAGCAGTCGTTCGAGGCCTGGCGCGACGTGCCCGCTCCGCGACGCGGCGCCCTCATCCGGCTGCTCGGCGAAGAACTCCGCAAGCACCAGGCGCCGCTCGGCCGCCTCATTTCCATCGAAAGCGGCAAGATGCTCTCCGAGGGTGTCGGCGAAGTGCAGGAAATGATCGACATCTGCGAATTCGCGGTCGGTCTGTCGCGCCAGCTCTACGGCCTGACGATCGCCTCCGAGCGGCCGAAGCATCGCATGATGGAAACCTGGCATCCGCTCGGCGTCGTCGGCGTCATCAGCGCCTTCAATTTCCCCGCGGCCGTGTGGTCATGGAACTTCGCCCTTGCCATCGTCTGCGGCGATGCGGTCGTCTGGAAGCCGTCGGAGAAGACACCGCTCACGGCACTGGCCTGCCAGGCGATCTTCGAGCGCGCCGCACGCGCCTTCGGCGACGCGCCGCCGGCGCTGTCGCAACTGGTGATCGGCCGGCAGGACACGGGTGAAGCGCTGGTCGACCATCCGAAGGTCGCGCTGCTTTCCGCCACGGGCAGCACGCGCATGGGCCGTGCAGTCGGGCCACGGGTGATGCAGCGTTTCGGCCGCGTGCTGCTCGAACTCGGTGGCAACAACGCGGTGATCGTCACGCCATCCGCCGATCTCGACCTCGCCGTGCGCGGCATCCTGTTCGCTGCTGCGGGCACGGCGGGACAGCGCTGCACGACGACGCGCCGGCTGATCGTTCATTCGAGCGTCCGCGAAGCGTTCGTCCAACGCCTCAAGACGGCCTATGCGAAGCTCAGCATCGGCGATCCGCTCGAAGGCCAGTTGGTCGGCCCGCTGATCGATCAGAACGCCTTCGAAGCGATGCAGGCGGCGCTGCGCTCGGCGGCTTCGGAAGGCGGCCTGGTGACCGGCGGCGAGCGCGTGCTGGAGACACGGTTCCCGAATGCCTTCTACGTCCGCCCCGCGATCGTGGAAATGCCCGCGCAGACCGCGACCGTGTGCCACGAGACTTTCGCTCCCATCCTCTACGTGATGGCCTACGCGGACCTGGACGACGCGATCGCACTGCAAAACGGCGTTCCGCAAGGCCTGTCCTCCGCGATCTTCAGCAACGACGTGCGCGAGGTGGAATCCTTCCTGTCCGCATCGGGCTCCGACTGCGGCATCGCGAACGTGAACATCGGCACCTCGGGTGCCGAGATCGGCGGCGCCTTCGGCGGCGACAAGGAGACCGGCGGCGGCCGCGAGTCCGGCTCCGACGCGTGGAAGGCGTACATGCGCCGTGCCACCAACACGATCAACTACTCGCGCGAACTGCCGCTCGCGCAAGGCGTGCGCTTCGAAGTCTGACGCCAGGCGGCGCGACCGAGGCGCGACCCCGAGCTGCGGCCCGGTGCTAGGCGACCCCGCCTAGAACGCCGTCGACCCCTTGCACCCCTGCGGTGCGCGGACTAATCTCACCCCGGGGGCGGGTCCCCGTCCGCCCGGGAGTTGCGTCATGTACGAACGAATCCTCGTGGCGACCGACGGCTCCGACCTGTCGGAACAGGCCGTGGGCAGCGCCATCGACCTGGCCCTCCTGACGCAGGCGGAGCTGTACGCCGTCAAGGTCTCCCATCACCAGGCCGCCAGCTACTTCGAGGGCTCGCTGCTGCTCAGCCAGATCGAGGTCTCGCGGCTGCGCGACGAGGCCGACGCTGAGTCGCAGCGGGTGGTCGATGCGGTCAAGTCCAAGGCCGATGCCCGGGGTGTCAAGCGCACCACCGGCATCGTGATGCGTGCCGAAGGCGTGTCCGAAGCCATCATCGAAGCCGCGCGGGTCCACCATTGCGACCTGATCGTGATGGCCTCGCACGGACGGCGCGGCATCAAGCGGCTGCTGATGGGCAGCGAGACGCTGCATGTGCTGACGCATTCGCACACGCCGGTGCTGGTGCTTCGCTGACGCCGCGACGAGCGCGACGCCTCAGCGCACTAGGCCGGTGTCGCGCAGGCGATCCTCGCGCTTGACCGCCAGGTAGGTCGCCAGGTCGACCTCGTGCAATTGGGTCGGGTAGCGCTCGCTGGCCTCGAACCAGCGGTGCAGGCGCTTGTCGGCGCGCTCCGGCGCCGGCGCCGGGAGGCCGTCGAGGCAGGCCTCCAGCGCCAGGAAGTAGCGCATCGCGTTGCGCTCTACCAGGCCGCGCAGGCCGCGGATGTAGTCGGGACCGCCGTTCGGCTTCTTGCCGACCACCGTGAAGCCCACCTTGTGGCTGCCGAAGGTCGCGAGGTAGGCCATGGTGGCGAGGCGGGCCATCATGCTGTGGTCATAGGCGTAGGCGAAATGCAGGAAGGCCTGGTGCTCGCCGAGCGGGATCCCCTCGACCATCACGCGGTAGTGGCTGGTCCCCATCGGGCCCGATTCCGCTGCCAGCTCGACCAGCAGGTAGTCCGCCGTGGCCTGCGCCGCGCGGTGCCCGAAGGACAGCTCGAAGGCCTGTTCGATCGGCTTGTCGTAGCGCGGGACCACGCTCAGGGTCAGCACGTCGCCTTCGGGCCCGCGCGCCACGCGGCAGCGCCGGTTGTTGATGTGCAGCAGCAGCATCTCGCACCATTGGGGGGATTGCTCGAGTGCGCGCCGCACGTCCTCGAGCGAGTGATTGACGACCGCATAGACATCGCCCTGCAGCCCGCCGTCGGTTTCGGCCGAATCGAGCACGATCGGCCGCTTCAAGGGACTGCGGGCCAGTTGTTCGCCGAGCTTGCCGTGCAGTTCGCGCAGGGCCTGGGCCGAACCCGCCTCGAGCGCCGCCCGGGCGCCGAAAGCCGACACCGAGAGCATCAGGACGATGCCGACGCGCAAGCACAGGAACAAGAGCGCCGGCAGAGTGTTCATGCCGACACGATACAGCGACTGCGGCGCCGGCCGCTCAGCGGTCCTTGCGGATCGGCTTGCCCGCCGAAGGCCGGGTGCGCCCTGCCCCGGTGTCGCGCGGCGGCAGCCCGGTGTGCTGGGTCAGGATGCGGCCCTTGACCGGCGCCGCCGGCTTGGCCGCCACCGCTGTCGAGTTCTTGCGCCGGGCGCTCTGGTAGCTGCCGTCGGTCAGCGGCTGCCAGGTCGGGATCAGGTGGTGCTTGCCGTTGCCGATCAGGTCGGCCCGGCCCATCGCCTTCAACGCTTCGCGCAGCAGCGGCCAGTTGTTGGCGTCGTGGTAGCGCAGGAAGGCCTTGTGCAGGCGGCGGCGCTTGTCGCCGCGCACGATGTCCACCGTCTCGCTCTCGCGCGTGATCTTGCGCAGCGGGTTCTTGTTGGTGTGGTACATCGTGGTCGCGGTGGCCATCGGCGACGGGTAGAAGGTCTGCACCTGGTCGGCGCGAAAACCGTTCTTCTTGAGCCAGATCGCGAGGTTCATCATGTCCTCGTCGCTGGTGCCCGGGTGCGCGGCGATGAAGTACGGGATCAGGTATTGCTTCTTGCCGGCCTCGGCGCTGTACTTCTCGAACATCTGCTTGAACTTGTCATAGCTGCCGATGCCCGGCTTCATCATCTTCGTGAGCGGGCCCTGCTCGGTGTGCTCGGGCGCGATCTTGAGATAGCCGCCGACATGGTGCTGCACCAGCTCCTTGACGTACTCGGGCGACTGCACCGCCAGGTCGTAGCGCAGGCCGGAGCCGATCAGGATCTTCTTGATGCCCTTGAGCGCCCGCGCACGGCGGTAGATCTTGATCAGCGGATCGTGGTTGGTGTTGAGGTTCGGGCAGATGCCCGGATAGACGCAGCTGGGCTTGCGGCAGGCCGATTCGATCTCGGGCGACTTGCAGCCGATGCGGTACATGTTGGCGGTCGGGCCGCCGAGGTCGGAAATGGTGCCGGTGAAGCCCTTCACGCTGTCGCGGATCGCCTCGACTTCCTTGATGATCGATTCTTCCGAGCGGCTCTGGATGATGCGGCCCTCGTGCTCGGTGATCGAGCAAAAGGTACAGCCGCCGAAGCAGCCGCGCATGATGTTGACGCTGAAGCGGATCATTTCCCACGCGGGGATCTTCGTCCCGCCGTCGTGGCTGCCGTTCTGGTCGGCATAGCGCGGATGCGGGCTGCGCGCATACGGCAGGTCGAACACGTGGTCCATCTCGGCCGTGGTCAGCGGGATCGGCGGCGGGTTGATCCAGACGTCGCGCGCGGTCGTGCCCTCGCCGTGCGCCTGCACCAGCGCGCGGGCGTTGCCGGGGTTGGTCTCGAGGTGCAGCACGCGGTTGGCGTGGGCGTAGAGCACCGGATCGGCGCGCACTTGCTCGTAGGACGGCAGCCGGATCACCGAGCGGTCGCGCGGCGGCACCTTGATGCGCTCGCGGCTTTGCAGGGCGGGGTTCGGCACGAAGTTGAGCGGCTTGATCGACAGGTTGACCGAGCCCGCGGATTCGGCGGCCTGGGCGACTGCCTGGGCGTCGTCTTCCTTGGCGCAGGTGGCGCCGTTGGCCTTGGCCTGGTCGGACACCATCAGGTACGGATTGACATGGGCCTCGACCCGGCCCGGCTCGTCGACGCTGGTGGAATTGATCTCGAACCAGCCTTCCGGCGTTTCGCGGCGCACGAAGGCCGTGCCGCGCACGTCGGTGATCTGCGCCACCGGCTCGCGCGCGGCCAGCCGGTGGGCGATCTCGACGATCGCCCGCTCGGCGTTGCCGTACAGCAGCAGGTCGCACTTGGCGTCGACCACGATCGAGCGCCGCACCTTGTCCTGCCAGTAGTCGTAATGCGCGATGCGGCGCAGCGAGCCTTCAATGCCGCCGAGCACGATCGGCACGTCGCTCCAGGCTTCCTTGCAGCGCTGCGAATAGACGATGGCCGCGCGGTCGGGCCGCCGGCCGCCGATGTCGCCGGGCGTGTAGGCGTCGTCGCTGCGCACCTTTCGATCGGCCGTGTAGCGGTTGATCATCGAATCCATGTTGCCGGCGGTGACGCCGAAGAACAGGTTCGGGCGGCCGAGCACCTTGAACGGGTCGGCGCTCTGCCAGTCGGGCTGCGCGATGATGCCGACCCGGAAACCCTGGGCCTCGAGCATGCGGCCGATCACGGCCATGCCGAAGCTGGGATGGTCGACATAGGCATCGCCCGTGACCACGATGATGTCGCAGCTGTCCCAGCCGAGGCCATCCATCTCGGCGCGCGTGGTCGGCAGGAACTTCGCCGTGCCGAAGCGGGCCGCCCAGTACTTGCGGTAGCTGGTCAGCGGCTTGGCGGCGCGCGCGAAAAAGGAGACGTCGACTGGGGCGTTCATCGGGAAATGCGGCAAAGGGATTGCCGCGCAGGCCTGCGGGCCGGGTGGGCCCGTGGTGGGCAACCCGCGATTTTAGGGTTTTCCATTGGATCTGTCGCCCTAAAGGGCAAACGAGAAACGATGGCAGCCGATCAATTGATTGCCTTAGTCAATCAATTACATGACAATGGCAAGCATGACCAGCACTCCCACCCCCACTACGGAAGTTGCCGAGGTCAAGGCGATCCGCCGTTTCAACCGCTTCTACACGCGCCGCATCGGCATCCTCGACCCCTACCTCGACAGCGACATGTCGCTGACCGACGTGCGTGTGCTCTACGAACTGGCGCATCGCGCGGAAGCGGTGGCCAGCGAGATCGGCCGGGACCTGCACCTGGACGGCGGCTACCTGAGCCGCATCCTGCGCCGCTTCGAATCCCGGGGCTGGCTGCACCGCCAGCCCCATCCGCGCGATGCCAGGCAGAGCCTGCTGGCGTTGACCGAAGCCGGCCATGCGGCTTTCGCGCCGCTGCAGCAGAAATCGCGCGACGAGGCGCGGGCGCTGCTGGCGCCGCTGGCGCCGGCCGAGCGGCACCAGCTGATCAAGGCGATGGACACGCTGCAGGCCCTTCTGGAGCCGGAAACGCGGCCGCCGGCCCGCACGCTGGCGGCGGTGCTGCGCGACCCGGCGCCCGGCGACATCGGTTGGGTGGTGCAGCAGCACGGCGAGATCTACGCCCGCGAATACGGCTGGAGCGGGGAATTCGAGGCGCTGGTGGCCGACATCGCGGGCCAGTTCCTGCGCAAGTTCCAGCCCGCCTGGGAGCGCTGCTGGATCGCCGAGCTCAATGGCGAGCGCGTCGGCGCGGTGTTCGTGGTGCGCAAGTCGCCCACCACCGCGCAATTGCGCATGCTGATCCTCGCGCCGCAGGCACGCGGCCTGGGGCTGGGCGGGCGGCTCGCGGACGAGTGCATCGCCTTCGCGCGCAACAAGGGCTACAAGAAGATGGTCCTGTGGACCAACAGCTGCCTCGCGGCGGCGCGCGGCATCTACGCCGCACGCGGGTTCAAGCTGGTGAAGTCGGAACCCTACGAAGGCTTCGGGCAGCAACTGGTCGGCGAGACCTGGGAACTCAAGCTCGCCACACCAACGAAATGAAGACCCGTCCGGCGCCGGGCCGCCCCAAGCCGGACTGCGGCCCCCTCGGGGGGCAGCGACACACGAAGTGAGGAGCGTGGGGGCCATCCAGGCCGGCGCCGGGCCGCCCCAAGCCGGACTGCGGCCCCCTCGGGGGGCAGCGACCCACACGCAGTGGGGGAGCGCGGGGGCTCTCTCAATCAGCCGTGATCTTTCGCTCGCGCACGATGCCGCCCCACTTGGCGTCTTCCTTGCGCATGAAGGCCGTGAGCTCGGCGCGCGTGGTGGGCTGGGGCGTGAGGCCGTGCTTGTTCAGCGCCTCCTTGACGCCCGGATCGTTCAGCACCTTCACGATCTCCAGGTTCCAGCGGTCGAGCACGGGCGCCGGCGTCTTGCCCGGTGCCACGAAGGCATACCAGTTCAACGCCTCGAAGCCCGGGTAGCCCGACTCGGCCACCGTGGGGATGTTCGGCAAGTAGGCCGGCCGCGTCGACCCGGTGGTGGCGAGCGGGATCAGGTTGCCGGCCTCGACCTGCGGCAGCGCGGTCGGTGGCGCCGAGAAATACGAGGCGACACGCTCGCCCAGCAGGTCCTGCAGCGCCGGCGCGCCGCCCTTGTACGGTACGTGGACCATGTCGATGCCCGCGCGCTGGTTGAACAACTCGCCCGCCAGATGCGAGGCCGAGCCGGCACCGGTGGACGCGAAATCGATGCTTCCGGGCTTCTTCTTCGCGAGCGCCACGAACTCGGCCAGCGTCTTCACGCCCACGCCCTTGTTCACCACCAGCACGTTCGGAAAATTGACGCCGCCCGAGATGGCAGCCAGGTCCTTGAAGGGGTCGTAGCGGACTTTCATCACATGCGGCGCGATGGTCAGCGGGCCGATCGAGCCGAACAGCAGCATCGAGCCGTCGGCCGGCCCGGCCGCCACCAGCTGGTGGGCGATGTTGCCGCCGGCACCGGCCTTGTTGTCGACCACGACTTTCTGGCCGATGTTCTCGCCCAGCTTCTTCGCGATCAGGCGCGCCGCCGCGTCGGCCGCGCCGCCGGCGGCGAAGCCGACCACCAGCGTCACCGGCTTGTTGGGCGGAAAGTCCTGCGCATGGCCAACGCTGGGCAGCAAGAATGAAGCAGCCGCTGCCAAGAGGGCGGCGCGCAGGAGCAGAAAACGGATCATCGTGGGTCCCTGTGGTCGTTGTTCGAAATGCTTCAGTCGGCGCCGAGCCCGACCGGATTCGGCAGCCGTTTCTCGACCGCGTGGCGCAGCAGCGCCGCCGTGCGGAAGATGCCGTGCGCGAACTTGCCGTAAGGCATCGTGGCGAAGAGCGCCATCACCGCGCCGAGATGCAGGCACAGCAGCAGCGCCAGGGCCGGCGTGCCGCGCCCGAGCCACAGCGCCAGTCCGCTCGCGCTGGTGAGGAACAACAAGGCAATGAAGCCCAGGTCCATCGGCTTCTGCGCCGCATCGCCCTGCAACGCATGGCGCCGGCGGTTGAGCCGCCAGAGCCCCGCCGTGCCGATCATCAGACTCGCGCCACCGACGACACCGAGCAGCTTGGGCAGGCTCGGCAGGTCGTAAGGCGCGTGCCAGCCGAACAGGTAGTGGTAGAGCGTCGCGACGCTGGTGGCAGCGAAGCACAACAGGAAACCGTAGAAGGTGAAGTGATGGAAGCGTCGGCGCGACAGCGTCCAGGCATCGTCTTCGTTGGGGCAGCCCTCGCCATGGCCGCCGTCCAGGTACTTCAGGCGCAGCACGGCATCGGCCGCTTCGGCCGCGGCCGGCGCCCGCAGCGGCGCGCCGCTGGTCGCCGGCGTGATCTCGCGCCAGAAGCGCGCCACGCCCATCCCGAGCGCGAACACCACGAAGCCGAACACCGGCGCGAACAGGCTGACCAGCAGGTTGTGCGGAAACAGGCTGTAGAAGTTGCCCCCCAGCGCGCCACCCCACAGCGTGCCCTTGAGCGCCACCGCCAGCAGCAGGAACAGCGCCAGCCCGGCCGCGAGGGCGATCGACAGCGTCAGTCCGTTGCGCTGATAGAGCCGGCCCAGCGCCGGCGGCCAGGCGTAGTCGGCATAGGTCTGGCCTCGCACCTCGGCCATGGCCCGCGGCACGTTGACCGCGAACTCGTGTGGCGGCGCGTACTGGCAGGCATGCAGGCAGGCGCCGCAGTTGTGACACAGGTTGGCCAGGAAGTGGATGTCGGCGCGGCCGAACTCGAGCCGCCGCGTCATCGCCGGAAACACGGCGCAGAAGCCCTCGCAGTAGCGGCAGGCATTGCAGATCTGCATCTGGCGGCCGACCTCGGTCTCGCTCTCGCCGAGGATCGGGATCACGCGCCGCCCGCCGGTCGCCAGCGACACCGCTTCGCGCGTCAGCGCTTCAAGCTGCTGCATGCTCGCGCTCCCTGTTGACGGCCCTGGCGGCCTGGGTGCCGGCGATGCGGCCGAAGGCGGTGCCAATCGCCATGCCGACGCCCGCCGTGTAGCCCTTGCCGAGCACGTTGCCCGCCATCATCTCGCCGGCGACGAACAGGTTCGGACTCGGCCGGCCGCCGAAGTGCACGGCGGACGCGTCGTTGACCCGGAGGCCCAGGTAGGTGAAGGTGACGCCGGGCCGCAAGGCATAGCCGTAGTACGGCGGCGTGTCGATCGGCCGCGCCCAGTGCGTCTTGGCGGGCGCCAGTCCTTCAGTGTGGCAGTCGTCGAGGCTCGTGTGGTCGAAGCGGCCGACGCGGCAGGCCGCGTTGTACGCGCTCAAGGTGTAGCCGAAGCGCCCTTCGGGCAAGCCCAGCTTGCGTGCGAGCTCGGGCAGTGTGTCGGCCACGGTGCCGGGGAACACCGGCGGCATGAAGCGTCCGATCGCCTTGCGGTCGATGATCGAGTAGCCGATCTGGCCCGGCTGCTGCGCCACCAGCCGGCCCCAGATCGCATAGCGCTTGGGCCAGAAGTCCTCGCCCTCGTCGTAGAAGCGCTGCGCATCGCGGTTGACGACGACGCCGAGCGACACGCAGTCGATGCGGGTGCAGATGCCGCCGTCGTACAGCGGCGCCCGGGCGTCGATCGCCACCATGTGGGCCTGCGTCGGGTCGCCGACCGAATCGGCGCCGGCGTCGATCAGGGCCTTGAGCAGCACGCCCTGGTTGTAGCGGGTGCCGCGGATCAGGAAGTTCTCGGCCGGGCGCTCGCCGCGCTCGTTCTCGCCCCAGGCCTCGATGAGCCAATCGCGGTTCGACTCGAAGCCGCCGGCCGCGAGCACGCAGCTGCAGGCCGCGATGCGCTCGCCACTCGCCGCGCGCGCCGCCACGAAGCGATCGCCGTCGAGTTCGATCGAGACGATCGGCGTGTCGTAGCGAACCTCGACGCCCAGCCGCTCGGCGCTGCGGAAGTACGCATTGACGAGCGCCTTGCCGCCGCCCATGAAGAAGGCGTTGGTGCGCGCCACGTGCAGCGCGCCCGACAGCGGTGGCTGGAAGTGCACGCCATGTCGGCGCATCCAGTCGCGGCAGGTCGATGAAGCACGGATCGCGATGCGGGCGAGGTGCTCGTCGGTCAGGCCGCCAGTCACCTTCAGCAGGTCCTGCCAGTACTCGTCCTCGGGATAGGCCTCGACCAGCACGTCCTGCGGCGCATCGTGCATGCAGCGCAGGTTGCGCGTGTGCTGGGAATTGCCGCCGCGCCATTCGCGCGGCGAGGCCTCGACCAGCAGCACGCTGGCACCGGCCTCGCGCGCCATCAGCGCGGCGCACAGCGCGGCATTGCCGCCGCCGACGACCAGGACGTCGATCATTCAGTTGTCTCCTCGTGGTGAAGGGCAACTGTAGGCAGGCAGGCCTTCGGGCGACAGTGCGCCCGAGGCAAGGGGTCTTCAGTTTTCGTGAAGAGTGGCGCCGGCCCAGCGGCCGTCGCGCACCAGCCGGCGCGCGACGTCGGACAGCACCACCCGGGCGGCCAGCGCCGCCGGCGACAGCTCGTCGTCCGACAGGCTTGCCAGCAGATTGCGGCGGCCCACCTGAGCATCGGCGATGCGCACCTGCACCAGGCCGGCGTCGCCGAGGCGAGCGGTCGCCGCGCCCGGCTGGATGGTCGCGCCCTGTCCCGCGCGCACCGCGTCCATCAGCAGCGCCAGGCCGTCGATCTCGGCCACCACGCGCGGCTCGACGCGGGCGCGAGCGAAGGCCGCGGCCAGCGTGGCGCGCAGCCCATGCGAGGCGCTCGGCAGGATCAGCGGCAGCTCGCCCAGGCGCGCGATGCGCACCTGCGGCCCTGCGGGCAGGCCCGGCAGGTCGGCATGGCCGATCACGAACAGCTTCTCGTCGAGCAAGGGCAGCACGGTCCAGCGCCGTGCAGCGTCGGCCTGGAACAGCACCGCGAGGTCGAGCTGGCGGCCGTTGAGCATGGTCGCCAGGTGGCCCGACAGGGCCTCCACCAGGTGCAGCCTGACCTCGGGATAGCGCTCGGCCATGGCCTGGATCAGCGGCACGCCGAGCACCGACGAGGTGGTCGGCGGCAGGCCGATACTCACGTGGCCCGCGAGCCGTGCCTGCTGCGCCGCCCGCACCGCCTCGTCGGCATGGCGCAAGGTGAGCTGGGCCTGTTGCAAGAAGGCCAGGCCGGCATCGGTCGGCGTCACGCCGGTCGAGCTGCGCTGCAGCAGGCGCGTCGACAGCTCGCTCTCGAGGCGGCTGATCTGCTGGCTCAGCGCGGAGGTCGCCAGGTCGAGCTCGAGCGCGGCGCGCCCCATGCTGCGCAGTTCGCAGGTCTTGACGAAATAGCGCAGTTGCCTCAGTTCCATCGCGGCTTCAGCGGGCAGCGCGCCGTCGGAGGGCGGTCGTGGCGCAGGCGGGTGCGGCCGCCCTCACTGCATGAACCAGCCGTGGCTCACGACGAGGGACTGCCCGGTCAGCGCATTGGTCGGGAAGGCCGCGAACATCAGCGCCACGCGGGCGACGTCGTCGGTGGTGGTGAACTCGCCGTCCACGGTTTCCTTGAGCATCACGTTCTTGATCACCTGCTCCTCGGTGATGCCGAGCGTCTTCGCCTGCTCGGGGATCTGCTTCTCGACCAGCGGCGTGCGCACGAAGCCGGGACAGATCACGTTGGCTCGCACGTTGTACTTGGCACCCTCCTTGGCCACGGTCTTGGCCAGGCCGATCAGGCCGTGCTTGGCGGTCACGTAGGGCGCCTTCAGCAGCGAAGCTTCCTTGGAGTGCACCGAGCCCATGTAGATCACGCTGCCGCCGCGGCCCTGCGCGTACATGTGCTTGAGACAGGCCTTGGTCGTCAGGAAGGCGCCGTCGAGGTGGATCGCCAGCATCTTCTTCCAGTCGGCGAAGCTGAACTCTTCCACCGGATGCACGATCTGGATGCCGGCGTTGCTGATCAGGATGTCGATGCCGCCGAAGGCCTTGGCCGCCTCCTCGACCGCCGCATCGACCTGCTCCTCGCTGGTGACGTCGACGCCGACGCCGATGGCCTGGGCACCGCTGGCCTCGAGCTCGGCGGCCGTGGCGTCGGCCGCCTGCTTGTTGAGGTCGGCGATCACGATCTTCGCGCCTTCCTGCGCGAACAGGATCGCGATCTCCTTGCCGATACCGCTGGCCGATCCGGTGATGAAAGCGACCTTGTCCTTGAGCTGCATGGGTTTTCCTTGGTGTGACGGGGATGGGGGAATGCGTGCAATCTGCGTGCCTGTGCGGCGTGCCGGTGGGGGTCCGGCGCTCACTGTCCGGCCGGAATCAGCGGATGCTGCATCGGACGGCGGATCCGGCGGGCATTCGGCTCGGTCAGGTCGAAGGTGGTGACGCCGTTCGACAGCGAAGCCCCCTGGAGGCATTCGGGATGGTCCAGCGTGTTGCAGATGTCGCGCAGGCCGGCGTCCCAGTGCTCGTCCACCGAGGCGCGCGAGAACTCGTAGTCCTTCGATTCGAGCTCGTAGGGCTTGTCGCGGTAGATCAGGTGCACGATCTCGATCGGCTGGTGGTTCAGCTGGGCACGGACCGCATGCACGCTGGGGTCCTTGCGCAATGGCGCCGGCAGTTTGCCGATCAGGTCGGCGATCGCCTGCTGGAGGTTCATGTTGGAAGCCAGCACATCGGTGTTCATCCGGGTGCGGCTCGAATAGGTGATGTCCTTCTGCCGCTCCAGGGTCTCGGCCAGCGTGCGCGGCATCGCGCCATGGGCGCTGAACAGGTCGACCTGCAGCACCATCAGCGGCTCGCTGCGCGGATGGATGTCGAGCACGTACTGCAGCGGCGTGTTGGAGACGATGCCGCCGTCCCAGTAGTCCTCGCCGTCGATGTGCACCGGCGCGAAGCCGGGCGGCAGCGCGCCGCTGGCCATGATGTGCTCGGGCCCGATGCGCTGCACCGTGTTGTCGAAATAGATCGAATTGCCGGTGCGCACGTTGACGGCACCGACGCTGAAGCGGGTCTCGCAATGGTTGATGCGGTCGAAGTCGACCAGCCGCTCGAGCGTGGACTTGAGCGGCGAAGTGTCGTAGTAGCTCAGCAGCGGCGCCGAGCCGCCGAGCATCAGCGCCGGCGTGCGGCGCGGCTCGAAGAAACCCGGCACGCCGAGCAACGCGACCGCGGTGGCGCTCCACTGGTTCAGCACCGCCCGGTCGCCGCCCCACCAGGCCGGCAGGCGCTGGGTCGGCCCCGACGAGACCAGGTCCCAGAACTCGCGCAGTCGCTGGACGCGGCGCTCCGGCGGATTGCCGGCGATCAAGGCCGCGTTGACCGCGCCGATCGACACCCCGGCGACCCAGTCCAGCGCCTTGTGCTTCTCGAACACCCCGGCGTACACGCCGGCCTGGTAGGCGCCCAGGGCGCCGCCGCCCTGCAGCACCAGGGCTTTCCTGGCGGTGGAGATGTCGACCCGCGGGTTGGCGGGTCGGGAGGCGGGTGCGCGTGCTTTTCGTGTGGCGGGCATGGCGTCATTTGACACCATGCGCGACCCGCCTCGCCAGCACGCCGGACCGCAGGGACCCGGCTACATCTTCGGCAGCATCTGGCCGCGGATCTCGCCGCCCGGATTGGCCGCCGTGTGGATGTTGGCATACCACTTGCCGGCCATCAGGTCGGCCGCCTGGGCCGGCGTCAGCGTGGCCTGGCCCTCGATCGGACTGGCCGGCGATGCGAAGGGCAGCACGACGGCGGCGTTCGCGCCTGCCGCGGCCGGACCGTGGAAGTGCGCGGCTGTGGCCGGCCCGCTCAAGCCCTCGTAGGTGATCTTGTACTTGAGCACGTTGGTGTCCTTGCTGAGCCAGGCCTCGGCCATGCCGCTGCCGCGCGTCATGTTGGGCGGCACCTCGCTGGCCGCATTCATGGCGCCGCTGAAGCTCGCGGTATTGGACTTCGACATCATTCCGCAGCCCGCCAGGGCCACGGTCGCGACGCCCGCGACAAGGGCCAGGCGCAAGATTCTTCCGTATCGGGTCATGGGACATCTCCATCGGGTTGTGATGCGCCAAGCTTAGGCAGCGGCGGTCGTCCGCGATGTCGGCCACCGCCCCGACTTTCGAGACCCGATGGCATCATCCGCCGCATGAATGCCCTTCCCTCTCCCGGCGAGGTCACCGCCTTCTGGCGCGACGCCGGCCCGCGCCGCTGGTTCGCCAAGAACGAGGCCTTCGATGCCGAATTCAAGGCCCGCTTCGAGCCCGCGCACCACCTCGCCGCCGCCGGCGCACTCGACCACTGGGCGGCCGACGCCGAAGGCGCGCTGGCGCTGCTGGTGCTGCTCGACCAGCTGCCCCGCAACGCCTGGCGCGGCAGCGGCCGCATGTTCGCGACCGACGGCAGGGCGCTGGCGGTCGCGCAGGCAGCGATCGCGGCCGGATTCGACCAGCAGGTCGAGCCGGCACTGCGGCCGTTCTTCTACCTGCCCTTCACGCATTCGGAATCACTGGCCGACCAGGAGCGCTCGGTCCTCCTGTGCAGGGCGCTCGACGACAACACGCAGCGCTTCGCCGTGCTGCACCGCGACATCGTGGCGCGCTTCGGTCGCTTCCCGCATCGCAATGCGGCCCTGGGACGCCGCAGCACGGCGGAAGAGCAGAAATTTCTCGACGACGGCGGCTTCGCCGGCTGACGCCGCAGGCCGGGCTTCATTTTTTCGCCCGCTTGCCGATATTCCTCTGACAGTCGGACGGGCCGGCTATGAGGAACTGACGTGAAAAACTGGAAGATCGGCACCCGCCTGGGTCTGGGATTCGGCCTTGTGCTGGCATTGATGGCGCTGATGACTGCGCTCGGCATCTGGCGCCTTCATGCGGTAACGACCGCCGCCGAAGAAATCACCCACCAGCCGCTGGCCAAGGAACGGATCATCAGCGACTGGTACCGGCTGGTGGCGGTCGGCGTGCGCCGAACCACCGCCATCGCCAAGAGTGCCGACCCATCGCTCGGCCCCTTCTTTGCCGAGGAAAGCGCGAACTCCACCAAGGAGGCGCAAGCCATGCAGAAGCAGCTCGAGCCGCTGCTGGTCAGCGAAGAGGAGAAGGCGCTGTGGAAGGGGTTCCAGGAGGTGCGGACGAAGTACCTCGAAGGGCGGGACGCCGTGGTCAAGGCCAAGGCCGAGGGCACGACGGAGGAGGCCAACCGGGCACTGGAGCGGATGTTCATGCCCGCCGCCAAGGTCTACCTGGACAAGGTCCAGCAATTGCTCGAGATGCAGCGGCGAACGATCGACGGCACGGTGCTCCAGATCGGCGCCAGCTACCGGTCCAGCCGCAGCCTGCTGCTGGCGCTGGGAGTCCTCGTGCTGGGCCTGGGCAGCGTTTGCGCCTGGTGGCTCGCGGCCGGCATCACCCGGCCGCTGGGCCGGGCGGTGCAAGTGGCGCAGACGGTGGCCGGCGGCGACCTGACCAGCCGCATCGAGGCCGGCACGCGCGACGAGACCGGGCAGCTGCTGCAGGCGCTCAAGGACATGAACACCAGCCTGGTGAAGATCGTCGGCGAAGTCCGCACGGGCACCGACACGATCGCGACGGCGTCGGGCCAGATCGCGAGCGGCAACCAGGACCTGTCCTCGCGCACCGAAGAGCAGGCCAGCTCGCTGGAAGAGACGGCGGCCTCGATGGAAGAGCTCACTTCGACGGTCAAGCAGAACGCCGACAACGCCCGGCAGGCCAACCAGTTGGCCGTCTCGGCCTCCGAGGTGGCGGTCAGGGGCGGCAGCGTGGTCAGCCAGGTGGTCGGCACCATGGGCTCGATCAACGCCTCG